>JALZKG010000417.1 GCA_030859365.1 Gemmatimonadota bacterium | reverse complement strand
GGTATCCCCTTGCCGCCCCCGCCTCGCATGCGCATCCGCTCTCTTTTTTTCGCCTCCTACCGCGAGCTCGCCGGGACGGACCAGGTCGTGGTCGAGCTTCCCCCCGGCAGCTGCGTAGCAGATCTGGTGATCGCCCTGCGTGCCTCGGGGGCGCCGTTCAGCGCTCTCCCCGAGAACCCCGCCGTCGCCATCAACATGGAGTACGCGGCCCCTTCCGCCTCCCTTGGCGAAGGGGACGAGGTCGCGTTTATCCCCCCCGTCGCGGGCGGATGAGCGACGCCGTGGATTGCCGCGTGACCCCAGAGCCGCTCGACACCGGGGCGCTGCTGCGCGGTGTCGCCGATTCGTCGGACGGGGCGGTGCTGCTCTTCGTGGGTGTGGTTCGGCAGCAGAACGAGGGACGCGCCGTCACGCACCTGGAGTACGAGGCCTACGCCCCCATGGCGGAGGCAAAGCTGCGCGAGATCTGCAGGGAAGCAAGGGAACGGTGGCGCACCGGGCGGGTCTGCGCCGTTCACCGGGTGGGGCGGCTCGAAATCGGGGAGGCGAGCGTGGCGATCGCGGTGGCGGCGCCCCACCGGGGGGATGCGTACGAGGCGTCCCGCTACGTGATCGAGGAGCTGAAGCGTCGGGTCCCGGTGTGGAAGCGGGAAGGGTACGTGGACGGGCCGAGCGAATGGCTCGCAGGCGTCACTCCCGGGGGGGAGCCCGGTTGAGCGCCCTGGTGCAGCTCGGCGGCCTCCCAGAGCCCGCCGCCATCCGCCCGATCCCCGAGAGCGGTCCGATGGAGGACGGCTGGGGGCGGCGGATCGAGTATCTGCGGATCTCCGTCACCGACAAGTGCAACCTGCGTTGCGTCTACTGCATGCCCGAAGAGGGGCTCCCCTGGCTGCGACGGGAGCAGATCCTCCGCTACGAGGAGATCGCCGCTCTGGTCCGGATCATGGCCGGGATGGGGCTGCGCAGCGTTCGGATTACCGGGGGCGAGCCGCTGGTGCGTCGAGACCTGCCCAGTCTGATCCGCCAGCTCCGCGCGGTCGAAGGCATTCGCGACATCGCCGTGTCCACCAACGCGGTGCTCCTGGGGGAGCAGGCGGAACCGCTGCGCGCGGCCGGCGTGGACCGGCTCAACGTGTCGCTGGACAGCCTGCGGGCGGAGCGGATCGACGCCATCTCGCGTCGATCCGGCTCCGCGGCGGCCGTCTTTCGCGGCCTGGAGGCCGCGGAGCGCGCCGGCTTCGCGCCGCTGAAGATCAACTGCGTGGTGATGCGGGGGCGCAACGACGACGAGGTGGCCGATTTTGCGGCGGTGACCCGGGAGCGACCCTGGCACGTCCGCTTCATCGAGGTCATGCCGACGGGTGACAATCTCGGAGTTTCCGCGGCGGAGTACGTCCCCGCCGAGGAGATGCTCCGTCGCGTCGGACGGATCGGGGAGCTGCTCCCGGTGGCGGGTCCCCCTGGAAACGGTCCGGCGGAGTACTACGCCTTCCCGGGGGCACCCGGTACCGTCGGGGTGATCACCCCCATGAGCCACAACTACTGCGGAAGCTGCAACCGGATGCGGCTCACCGCCGACGGGCAGCTTCGTCCCTGCCTCTTCGGGGATCTGCAGACGGAGCTGCGCGATCCGCTCCGCCGCGGCGACCCGATCGAGCCGCTGATCCGCGACACGCTGCGCATCAAGCCTGAGCGCCACTGGCTGGAACGGGGGAGCGCGGCGGGGAGCGGCGGCCTGCGGGCGCTTTCCGAGGTAGGCGGCTAGCACCCTTCCACCAGCAATTACCGTCGTTTCACGCCGTTGACACCGCGGGAGGCCCCGTCTACTTTGCGCGGGCTGAACCTCCCCGGTGGCTCCGGGTATATACTATAAACAAACTTTGAACGGCGAGCTTCATGGACAAGATCACCGTGGTTGGGGCGGGAAACGTCGGCGCGACCGCCGCGCAGCGCGTCGCCGAAAAGGAACTCGCCGGCGAGGTGGTGCTGATCGACATCGCCGAGGGGATCCCGCAGGGGAAGGGGCTCGACCAGTGGCAGTCGGCTCCCATCGAGGGGTTCGACTGCCGGGTGATCGGCACCAACGGCTACGACGAGGCGGCTGGCTCGGGAATCTTCATCGTGACCGCCGGAATCGCGCGCAAGCCGGGGATGAGCCGGGACGATCTGCTGCAGACCAATGCCCGGATCGTCCGAGAGGTTTCGGAGAACATCGCCCGTGTGGCGCCGGACGCCATCATCATCATGGTCAGCAACCCACTGGACGTGATGTGCTACGTCGCGATGCAGGCGAGCGGCTTCCCCCGCGAGCGGGTGCTCGGAATGGCGGGGGTGCTCGACACCGCCCGCTACCGCGCCTTCATCGCCACCGAGCTGGACGTATCGGTCGAGGATATCCAGGCGATGGTGCTCGGCGGCCACGGTGACACCATGGTGCCGCTGGTTTCCTACACCAC
>JALZKG010000399.1 GCA_030859365.1 Gemmatimonadota bacterium | reverse complement strand
CCAGCATCCAGGCGTCCCCCTCCAGCCGCGCCAGATACGCGTGCACGGAGCGCGGGCGCCCCCGAAGGGGGGTGGTGACGCGGTGGAGGTCGGGAGCCACGGAAAGCGCGGGGATCAGGGACCGGAGTGAGGGCCGCGAGGGTCGGACGGGGCGGCCCTCCGCGGTCGCAACTTTCCGACCCCCGAGGCCTCGCGCAAGCCGCGCCGCGACACACGCACTGGCCCCTGCCGCATCGGAACGGTAAATTGCGCCTCTTTGCGGGGCCTGCGGGCGCCGCTGCAGCCGATCCACCCTTTCCACGTCGCACCGCGATGGCCACGACCGAAACCAACGCGCCCGCCGCCGGCGAGCTGGACCGAGACACCCTGCTCGGCTTCTACCGCACCATGCTCCTGTCGCGGCGGCTCGACGACAAGGAGATCCAGCTCAAGCGGCAGAACAAGATCTTTTTCCAGATCTCCGGCGCGGGGCACGAGGCGATCCAGATCGCCGCGGCCGCGCACGCGCGCCCGGGTTACGACTGGTTCTACTTCTACTACCGGGATCGCGCCTTTTCCCTGCAGCTGGGGATGACCCCGCTCGACCACATGCTCCAGGCGGTGGGCGCGGAAGCCGACCCCGCCTCGGGCGGCCGGCAGATGCCGGCGCACTGGGGGCGCCGCGACCTGCACATCGTATCCACCTCCTCGCCCACGGGGACGCAGTTCCTGCAGGCGGTGGGGACGGCGGAGGCCGCCATGCGCGTCCTCAAGCTCGACGACGAGGAGCTGGTCCGCACCACGGAGGCGCGCGACGACGAGGTGGTCTTCGTCACCACCGGCGACGGCACCACCTCCGAGGGCGAGTTCTGGGAAAGCCTGAACAGCGCGAGCAACCTGAAGGTGCCCGTCATCTACATCGTGGAGGACAACAAGTACGCGATCTCCGTCCCGGTGGAGGTGAACACCGCCGGCGGAAGCATCTCCAAGCTGGTCGCCGGGTTCCCGGACCTGCTGATCCTGGAGTGCGACGGCACCGACATCGTGGAAAGCTGGAACGTCATGGGGGAGGCGGTCGCCTACGCCCGGGAGCGCAAGGGACCGGTGCTGGTCCACGCCCATGTGATCCGCCCCTATTCGCACTCGCTTTCGGACGACGAAAAGTTCTACAAGACCGATTCGATGCGCGCCGAGGAGGCGCTCCGCGACCCCCTCAGCCGCACGGCCCGGATGCTGGTGGATACAGGCTTCGCGATGCAGGAGGAGCTGGACGCGCTGGATCGGGAGATCCGCGACGAAGTGAACGCCGCCGCGGACCAGGCGCTGGAGTCACCGCAGCCGGCCGCCTCCACGGCGATGGACTTTCTGTTCTCCCCGGACGTCGACCCCACGGCGGAGCAGTTCGACACCGAGGAGGATCCCCAGCCGTCGGGGAAGGAGACCACGGTCGTCGACCTGATCAATGCCACCCTCAAGGACGAGATGCGGCGGGACATGCGCATCGTGGTCTTCGGCCAGGACGTCGCAGACGTATCGCGCGAGGAGCTCCTCGGCGAGGTGTCGGGCAAGGGCGGGGTCTTCAAGGTGACCGCCGGTCTGCAGCGGGAGTTCGGCTCCACGCGCGTCTTCAACACCCCGCTCGCCGAGGCGAACATCGTGGGGCGGGCGATCGGGATGGCGCTGCGCGGAATGAAGCCCGTGGTCGAGATCCAGTTCTTCGACTACATCTGGCCGGCGATGATGCAGATCCGCGACGAGCTGGCAACCATGCGCTACCGCTCCGCGAACAGCTGGAGCTCGCCGGTGGTGATCCGGGTCACGTACGGCGGTTACCTCAAGGGAGGCGGTATCTACCACTCCCAGACGGGCGAGTCGATCTTCGCGCACTGCCCCGGCCTCCGCGTGGTGCTCCCCGCCACCGCGACGGACGCGGCCGGGCTGCTGCGAACCGCCATACGCTCCGAGGACCCGGTCATCTTCCTGGAGCACAAGCACCTGTACCGCCAGGTGTACAACAAGGGCGTGTATCCCGGCCCGAACTTCATGATCCCCTTCGGCAAGGCGCGGACGGTGCGCGAGGGTACCGACGTGACCGTGGTCACCTGCGGCGCGCTGGTGCAGCGCTCGGTTCAGGCGGCGAAGATGGTGGAGGAGCGCAGCGGAATCAGCGCCGAGGTGATCGACCTGCGGACCGTCGCCCCGTTCGACATGGACGCGATCGCGGAGTCGGTGAAGCGCACCAACCGGGTGATCGTCGCCCACGAGGATTCGCTCTCGTGGGGGATCGGCGCGGAGATCGCGGCCCGCATCGCCGACGAGCTCTTCCCCTGGCTCGACGCGCCGGTGAAGCGGGTCGCATCGCTCGACACCTGGGTAGCGTACGCCCCGCAGCTGGAACGGGCGATCCTCCCGGAGCCAGAGGACGTGGCGAAGGCGATCGAGGAGATCCGCGCCTTCTGACCGGTATAATGCGCCCCGAGGCGGTGCGGCGCTACACCTGTTGCCTCGGGATGGGGGCGCAGGCAAGGAGGACGGGCGCCCCCTGCCTCACGTCGTAGACGTGCAC
>JALZKG010000380.1 GCA_030859365.1 Gemmatimonadota bacterium | reverse complement strand
CCGCATCAAGGAGTTCGCCCCCAACGCGGGGCGTAACGTTGCGCTGGTGTACCGGGTGTTTTTCTGAAAACGCGTCGGGGGGAGGGAGCGGATCTTGCTCCCATCCCGCACGCCCCGAGAGCGGGTTCCGGCAACAAGCACCGATGAGAACCGAGCGATATCCTCCCACGGAGAAGCGAAGGAATTGTGGATTCAACTAATGCGATCATCGACGCCCTCGACCGCGCCCCGCGGACCGTGGAGGCGCTGCTCCGCGAGATCCCCGCGGCTCTGCTCACCCATCGGCCGCAGCCGGCCAAGTGGTCGGCCCACGAGCACGCCTGCCATCTCACGCTGGTGGATCCGATCTTCCGCGCCCGTCTGGAGCGGATGTTCGCCGAGGACACCCCGCTCATCGTGTCGTACAACCCCGACGCCGACGAGTCGCCCGACGCACTCCTGCGGATGGACCTGGCCGACGCGATGGCGGACTTCACGCGGCACCGGGCGCAGTTCGTCGCCCGGGTGCGGGCGCTCGCACCCGCGGACTGGGCGCGGCGGGCGGAGCACACGGAGCACAGCCACTACTCGGTGTTCATCATGCTCCGGCACCTGGCGCTGCACGACATGCTGCACGCCTACCGCATCGAGGAGCTGCTGCTCAACAAGGAGTGGGCGGCTGAGCACGACGCAGGCGGCGCACGGGTCCGCGGATGAAGCGAGAGGACCTCATGACGAGCAGGGCAGCAGTACGCCGCCCCGGACTGCCGAGCCTCAGCCTGTAGCCGGGTTCGACGCGGACGTTTGCGCCGCTGCTAGCGGCGCCGCCCCGTCAGCGGTACTCCAGCTCCTCGCGCGTCCACACCTCCCCGCCGCGCACCACCAGCCGCACCCGGTGGACGTTGGACACGTCCGCCAGCGGGTCCGCGTCGAGCACCACCAGGTCGGCGAGCTTCCCCGGCTCCAGGGTGCCGAGGTCGTCCCGCCCCATCGCCCGCGCGCCGCCCCGGGTGCTCGCCACCAGCACCTCCATGGGCGAAAGCCCCGCCTCCCGCATCGCCTCCATCTCGGGGTACACGGCCGGTCCGTGCAGCGTGAGCGGGTTGCCGGCGTCGGTCCCCATCGCGACCGGGATGCCGGCGTCGTGCACCCGCTTCAGGTTGGCGAGCATCGTCCGGTATCCCTGCGCGATCCGCTCCCGGTACGCGGCCGGATCTCCGGCAGCGGGGAGCGGCGGGAGCGAATCCGTCAGAAAGGCCTTGCGGCGGGTGGCGGGGTCCACGCACTCCATCCCCGCGGGAGGAGGACGGAAGCGGCGCTCGCGGAGCTGCACGTACCCTTCGCGCACCGTGAGCGTCGGGGTGTAGACCGCGCCCGCCTCGCGCGCCAGGAGAAGAAACTCCTCGTCCACCGGGCGGTCCTCGACGGAGTGGACGAGCAGCTTCGCGCCGGCGCGAAGCGCGTCCTTGGCCGCCCAGAGCGAGGTGGCGTGGACGATCAGGGGGATGTCGTGCCGCCGTGCCTCCTCTGCCGCCACCCGGAGCCGGGCCTTGTGCGCGGCGGTGTCCGGCTGCGAGGCGCTCACCAGGTACCACACCTTGACCGCGTCGCTCCCGTGGGCAGCCATCATCCGCGCTCCCGCACGCGTCGAGGCCGAGTCCGCCATGTGGACGAACTGCCGTGACGCGGGGAGGTTGAGCCAGTGGTCCCGCGTCGAAAGGAGCGGCCCCGCCGCGGCGACGCGTGGCATCGCATCCGACGCCTCCGCCCGCCCCCGGAGCGCCCACGTCCAGGGGAAGCCGCCGACGTCGAAGACGGCGGTCACTCCCGCGCACAGCTGGCTGCGTCCGAAGCGCTCGGGGTGCGCCTCCAGATCCGCGATGACGGAGTCGTAGGGGAAGCGCTCCCGCAGATCCAGCGCGTCGGGGCGCCCGTCCGCCCACCCCGTCTGGGAAAAGTGGACGTGCGCGTCCACCAGGCCGGGGATGATCCAGCGCCCCCGCGCATCGAGCGCCTCCACGTCGGCGGCGATCGGGCACTCGCCCACGCACTCGATCCGCCCGTCGCGCATCACCACGGTGCCGATC
>JALZKG010000361.1 GCA_030859365.1 Gemmatimonadota bacterium | reverse complement strand
TCCCCACCTGGAAGATGTTCCCGGCGCTGGTGTGCGGCAACAGCGTGATCATCAAGCCCGGCGAGGACGTGCCGCACACCGTCTCCCTGCTGGTGGAGGTGATGGAGGAGGCGGGGATCCCTGCGGGGGTGGTGAACCTGCTCCACGGCATGGGCGACGAGGTGGGCGCGGCGATGGTGTCGCACCCCGAGATTCCGGTGATCTCCTTCACCGGATCGACGGAGACGGGCCGCACGATCGGGCGGATCTGCGGGGAGATGCACAAGCGGCTGTCGCTGGAGATGGGTGGCAAGAACGCCCAGATCGTGATGGACGACGCGGACATGGAGCTGGCGCTCGACGGCGTCCTCTGGGGCGCCTTCGGCACCACGGGGCAGCGCTGCACCGCGACCTCGCGGCTGCTCCTGCACGAGCGGATCCACGACCGGTTCGTCGAAAGCCTCCTTGCTCGGGCTCGGGAGATGAAGCTCGGCTACGGCAACGACGAAGACGTGGATATCGGCCCCCTGGTCAACGCCGGCGCGCGCGACAAGGTGGAGCGCTACGTCGAGATCGGCCGCCAGGAAGGAGCCGAGCTGGTGCTCGGGGGTGAGAGAGCTTCGGGCGAGGGGCTGGACGATGGATTCTTCTTTCCGCCCACCGTGTTCACCGGGGTCCGTCCGGGCTCGCGCCTCGCCACCGAGGAGATTTTCGGCCCGGTGCTGTCGGTGATCCGCTTCGGCGATGCGGAGGAGGCGTTCCGGATCAACAACGAGGTGAAGTACGGGCTTTCCAGCTCCCTCTACACCCGGGACGTGGGCCTTGCATTTCGAGCCTTTCAAGAGCTCGACAACGGAATCACCTACGCAAACGCCCCGACGATCGGAGCGGAGGCGCACCTTCCGTTCGGGGGGGTGAAGCAGACCGGCAACGGCCACCGCGAGGGCGGCTGGGAGGTGTACGAGTTCTACTCCGAAACCAAGGTCTGCTACGTGGACTACTCGGGCAAACTGCAGCGCGCCCAAATCGACAACTACGAAGCCTCGCCCTATTGATGGCGCCTGAGCCGAAGGCGAAGCACCACGAGGCGTCACCCTACTGAGACGCCACGGCCGCAGCCTTCGCAAGGGAGGTCGGCTTCGCCCGGATCTCGTGCCCTCGGGAACGGGCGTTCGCTGCGGTGGTATGAGAAACGACGTCCGTTCGCCGCTGCAACCCTTGCCCGCGCCGCGTTGATGGACCCCCTCCACCTTGCCGATTCCGAGCCATCGCACCGCCCGGTCGCGGCGGAGCGTGCGCAGGGGGAGCGCCAGCGGATCGCGGACCAGAGCCGCGGATCCATCTCCACGGGCCGCTGGATGTGGGAGTGGGCCAAGGCGGTGGCTACCGCCGTTCTCCTCTTTCTCGTGGTCCGGACCTTTCTGGTGGAGGCGTTCAAGATCCCCACCGGCTCGATGGAGCGGACGCTGATGATCGGCGACTTTCTGCTGGTCAACAAAGCCGTCTACGGCGCGGATCTCCCGACCACCCACCTCCGACTCCCCGCCTTCGCCGAACCGGACCGGGGCGACATCGTGGTCTTTCTTCCGCCGCACGATCCGTCCAAGAACTACGTCAAGCGGCTGGTGGGGGTGCCGGGCGACGTCCTGGAGATGCGCGACAAGGTCCTGTTCCGCAACGGTGAACCCCAGGCTGAGCCGTACGTCCGCCACATCGATCCGATCAGCGATCCCGGCGATGCACGGATGATGTGGCAGGTGGAGCACCTTCTGCCAGGGATCCGCTGGTCCAGCTACCACCCGACGCGGGATCGCTGGGGGCCGCTTGTGGTCCCGCCGGGGCACTTCTTCGTGCTCGGCGACAACCGGGACAATTCGGAGGATTCCCGCTACTGGGGCTTTCTGGAAGGGAACGCCATCCGCGGCCAGCCGATGTTCGTGTATTACTCCTTCAAGCGTAACCTGGCCGAGCCGTTTTCGTGGGCGACCGGAGTGCGGTGGGGACGGATCGGACACCCGGTGCACTGAGCCCGTCCTTGATCCGCGGCGCCTGGTTCCCCATACTACCCGTCCCCGCCGGTTCCCCCGTTGGACCTCCCGCCCATGATCCCCGATGAGTCCCCGCTCGCACCGTACCACCTCCTCTGAAGGCGAATCCCTCGACCGGTATCTTCGAGAGATCAGCGTGTATCCCCTGATCGACCGGGCGGAGGAGGTGCGTCTCGCGCGGCAAATCCACGAAGGGGACGCCGAGGCACTGGATCAGCTGGTCCGGGCAAACCTTCGCTTCGTCGTGACCGTAGCGAAGAAGTACCAGAACCGGGGCGTCGCCCTGGCCGATCTGATCAACGAAGGGAACATCGGCCTGATTCGGGCGGCGCAGAAGTTCGACGAAACCCGTGGAATCAAGTTCATCTCGTACGCGGTGTGGTGGGTCCGGCAGGCGGTGCTGCAGGCGGTGGCGGAGCAGGGACAGGTGGTTCGGGTTCCGCTCGCCCGCACCGGCAAAGCAAACCGCATCGGCCGCCGCTTCGCGGAGCTGTCGCAGCAGCTCGGCCGCGAGCCCACGCAGCGGGAGTTGGCGGCCGAGTTGGAGGTGAGCGAGGACGAGTTGACGCACGCGCTCGCCATCGTCCAGGGGGCGCTGTCGCTGGATGCGCCCGCGTCTCCGGAGCGGGAGGGGCCGCTCCTGGAGACGCTGGTGGACGGCGCCTCCCGACTCCCCGACGAGGAGGTGTACGATCAGGCGCTGCGACGCGGCGTACAGCGGGCGGTGGGGATCCTTTCAGAGCGGGAGTCCCGGGTGGTGCGCATGTACTTCGGCCTGGACGATGCGGAGCCGCTGACGCTCGAGGCGATCGGAGCCCTGCTGGGGGTCACCCGCGAACGGGTCCGGCAGATCCGTGAAAACGCGTTGAAGAAGCTTCGCCATCACTCGCGCGTCAGCTATCTGCAAACCTTTCTCGGCTGAACCCTTCCCTTGACACCCGCCGCAGCCCCTTCTATTTTGCTCTGCTGCTCCGCATGCGTGGGGAGAGGTCCTCTCGCAAGGCGGCGCGTTTTGCATCCATCCTGGCCGGCACACGCGCCGCACCACGCGCCTGGGACTTTTATGAAGACATACTCTGTCAAAGCGGGAGAGATCGAGCACCGCTGGTTCGTCGTCGACGCCGAGAACAAGGTTCTCGGGCGGCTGGCGACCGAGATAGCGCGGGTCCTCCGCGGCAAGCACAAGCCGACGTTTACCCCGCACCTGGACACGGGCGACTACGTCGTAGTGATCAACGCCGACAAGGTGCGCCTGACCGGCCGCAAGGCCGACCAGAAGAGCTACTTCACGCATAGCGGCTTCATGGGCGGGGAGAAGTTCATCCCCTTCCGCACCATGATCGCCAAGCACCCGGAGCGGGTGATCGAACTCGCGGTCAAGGGGATGCTCCCCAAGAACGCGCTCGGTCGGCAGATGCGCGGCAAGCTCAAGGTATACGCAGGAACGGAGCACCCCCATCAGGCGCAGCAGCCTGAGACTCTCAACCTCTAATATTCATGGCCGCTGAAGTCCCGAATCAGTTCCACGCCATCGGGCGCCGCAAGACGTCCGTGGCGCGCGTCTACCTCCGTCCAGGGAATGGGAAATGGGTGGTGAACGGGCGGACTCTGGAAGATTACCTTCCGCGGCACGTGCTGCGGCAGGCGGCTTCGCAGCCGCTGGTGACCACGGAGACGCAGGGCCAGTACGACATCAAGGTGACCGTCTCTGGCGGTGGCCTGCGCGGCCAGGCGGACGCCATCAAGCTCGGCGTGGCGCGCGCGCTGCTCCACGTCGATCCGGAGTTTCGCGGTGCGCTTCGCGCGGAAACGCTGCTGACGCGCGACCCGCGCGAGGTGGAGCGCAAGAAGCCGGGACGGCCGAAGGCGCGCAAGCGCTTCCAGTTCTCGAAGCGGTAGCGCTTCGCGGCGTAGCACAACATCCATCACACCGCCCGACGCCCCGGTGGGTGCCGCGCACCGCGCGGTAGGCCGGGGCGGTTGACGGCGGTGGAAGCCACAACCCGAACACGCAGACCCAGGTAATGGCACAACCGCAGATTCAGGACCTGCTCGAAGCGGGCGTCCACTTCGGACACCAGACCCGTCGCTGGAACCCCAAGATGCGTCGGTTCATCTTCGCCGAGCGCAACGGGATCTACATCATCGACCTGCGCAAGACCATGCGCCAGCTGGAGCTGGCGCAGGAGCTGGTGCGCGGCGTCATCTCGCGTGGTGAACGCGTTCTCTTCGTTTGCACCAAGAAGCAGCTGCGGCCGGTGATCCACAGCGAAGCGGAGCGCTCCAACTCCTTCTACGTGACGGAGCGTTGGCTCGGCGGAATGCTCACCAACTTCGGCACGATCAAGAAGCAGATTCGTCGGCTGCGTGAGCTGGAGCGCGGGCAGGACGAGGGCGCCTTCGAGTTCTACACCAAGAAGGAGCAGCTCATGCTCGACCGCGAGCGCGAGCGGCTGGACAAGTACCTGTCCGGCGTCAAGGACATGGCACGCCTCCCCGGTGTGCTCTTCGTGATCGACGCAAAGAAGGAGCGGATCGCGGTGAGCGAGGCGAACAAGCTCGGCATCCCGGTGATCGCCATCGCCGATACCAACGCCGATCCGGACCTGCTCACCGTCCCCATCGCCGGCAACGACGACGCCATCCGCTCGGTGAACGTCATCAGCGGCGCCATCTCGGACACGATCATCGAGGCTCGCGCCGCCATGCCTGCGGACGACCGACGCCGCGCGGACGAGGCGGAGGTGACCACGTACTCCACCGAGACCGGCGCCGCCGCCCCGGCCGACGACGACCGGCGCAAGCGCCGTCCCCGCCGCAAGCGCAAGCCGCGGCCCGACGTGATCGCCGGCGCCGGCAGCGGACAGGAATCGGACGCCGAGTAACGCTCCGCCCGTTCCGGAGCCGGACTGCAATGGGGCCACCGGGAAACCGATTGTGGCCCCATTGCACGCCGGGAAGCCCCGGTCCCAGCACCCCCAACCCGATCCAGATACCGATTCATGACGATCAGTGCCAAGGATGTGAAAGAGCTGCGCGAGCGTACCGGCGCCGGAATGATGGAGTGCAAGGCCGCGCTGACCGAGGCCAACGGCGACATGGAGGCCGCGATCGACATCCTCCGTGCCCGTGGTGCGGCGAAGGCGGCGAAGCGGGCGGAGCGGGAAACTCGCGAGGGGGCGGTGGGGAGCTACATCCACCTGGGCGGCCGTATCGGCGTGCTCGTGGAGGTCGTCTGCGAAACCGATTTCGTCGCCAAGAACGATCAGTTCCAGGCGCTCATCCGCGACATCGCGATGCACATTGCGGCCGCGAACCCGCAGGGGGTGAGCCGGGACGAGATCGCCGCCGACGTGGTCGAGCGGGAGCGCGGCGTGTACCGCGAGCAGATGCGCGAGTCCGGCAAGCCGGAAGGGATCTGGGACCGGATCGTGGACGGCAAGATGGAGAAGTTCTACGCGGACTCTACCCTGCTGGAGCAGCCATTCGTCAAGAATCCGGATCTCACGGTGGGGCAGCTGATCACCGACGCCTCGGCCAAGACCGGTGAAAAGATCGAGGTGCGCCGGTTCACGCGCTACGCGCTGGCCGAATGACGGTGCAGGGGGAAGACGCACGGAAGGAACCCCTGAAGTACGGCCGCATCCTCCTCAAGATCTCGGGTGAGGCGCTCGCCGGAGAGCAGGGATTCGGCATCGATCCTCGCACGGTCGACAAGATCACCAACGAGGTGTGCGCCGTCCACGCGATGGGCGTCTCACTCGGGCTGGTGATCGGCGGTGGCAACATCGTCCGCGGTACGACGGCCAGCCAGCAGGGAATGGACCGCGTTTCCGCGGACTACATGGGGATGCTGGCGACGGTGATCAACGCCCTCGCCATCCAGGACATCCTGGAGCGCAAGGGGGTCGAAACGCGCGTCCTCACCGCGATTCGGATGGAGCAGCTCGCGGAGCCGTACATCCGCCGCCGTGCGCTCCGGCATCTGGAAAAGGGGCGGGTGGTGATCTTTGCCGGGGGCACCGGCAATCCGTACTTCTCCACCGACAGCGCCGCGGTGCTGCGCGGGATCGAGATGGAAGCGGACGTGATCATCAAGGCGACCAAGGTGGACGGCGTTTACACGGCCGACCCGGCAAAGGAGCCATCGGCCGAGTTTATCCCGGAGATCTCCTTTCTCGATGTGATCACCCGGGAGCTCGCGGTGATGGACGCGGCCGCGATCTCGCTGTGCAAGGACAACCAGATTCCCATCATCGTCCTGAACCTGCAGATGCCCGGCGCCGTGGGACGCGCGGTGAGTGGCGAGCGGATCGGGACGCTGGTGCACCCCTGAACTTCGGGAGACGAGCATGACCGAGATGCAAGAGTTGCGCGGACGGATGGAGGGCACGCTGGAGGCGGTACGCCGCGACTTCGGCACCGTGCGCACGGGCAAGGCAACGCCGTCGCTGCTGGACTCCGTGCGGGTGGAGGCGTACGGCTCGACCGTACCACTCAACCAGGTGGGGACGGTCAGCGTGCCCGAACCGCGCATGCTCACGGTGCAGCCCTGGGACAAGAGCCTGATCCGGGCGATCGAGCGAGGGATCGCCGAGGCCGATCTGGGGCTGAACCCGTCCAACGACGGCAACGTGATCCGTATCCCGATCCCGGCCCTGACCGAGGAGCGCCGCAAGGATTTCGTCCGCCAGCTCCACCGGATGGCGGAGGATGGGCGCGTGTCGCTGCGGCAGGCGCGCAAGGATGCGAACGACGCCGTGAAGCAGCGCCAGAAGAACGGGGAGCTCTCCGAAGACGATTCGCGTCGCGAGCAGGACGAGGTGCAGAACCTGACCAACAGCTACGTCGAGAAGGTCGACGAGCTGCTGAAGCGCAAGGAGGCGGAGGTGCTGGAGGTCTGAACGAGGCGCGCCCGTATGTCTGAAACGCTGACGCGCGTCGCCGTTGCGGCGGTGGGGATCCCCATCGCGGTGGCGGCGATCTTTTTCGGCGGCTGGATCCTCGCAGCGCTTCTGGCCACGATCGCGGCGCTCGCGGCGGGCGAGATGTTCCGCATGGCGGAGCGGAAGGGCCCCCGGCCTCTGCGCTCCTTCGGGTCGGCGGCGGCCGCGGCGGCGGTGCTGATCGCGGCGAGCCGCCCCGGGCTCGGCTTTGCGAACCCCGCCTTCGGGTGGCTGCTGGTGGTGCTTCTGGTGGGCGCGGCGGCGCTGTCCATCTGGACCCGGGGAACGGAGGGCGAGCCGCTGCTCTCCGTTTCGGTCACCGTCTTCGGTGCCCTGTACACCGGGCTGCTGCTCTGCACCGCGCTCTTTCTTCGCCACCTGCCCGGAAACGCGGGGGCGTGGCATGGCACCGCTCTGCTGTTCGTGCCGGTGCTCCTCACCTGGACCAGCGACACGGCCGCGTACTTTTCCGGCCGGGCATTCGGACGACGCAAGCTGATTCCGCGGGTGAGCCCCGGCAAGACGGTGGAGGGTGCGGCGGGTGCGCTGCTTGGAACCATCGCGGTATCGGTGGCATACACCTACCTGCTCGCCCGCTTCCCCACCTACCGGATCGGGATGGGCGAGGCCGTTCTGCTCGGAGCGGGGATGTCGATCGCGGCGCAGCTCGGCGACCTTGCCGAGTCGCTGCTCAAGCGCGACGCGGGGGTCAAGGACTCCGGCACCCTGCTCCCCGGGCACGGCGGGGCGCTGGACCGCTTCGATTCGCTGCTCTTCACGCTTCCGCTCGCATATGCGTTTCTCCGCTACGTGGTGGGGGCGGGGGCGTGACACCCAAGGGGATCGCCGTCCTCGGCGCCACCGGCTCGGTCGGACGGAGCGCGCTCGCGGTGATCGACCGCTTCCCGGACCGTTTCCGCGCCGTCGTCCTGACGGCGAACCGCAACGCGGAGGCGCTCTCGGGGCTGGTCGCGGGCTGCCGTCCCAGCCTCGCCGTACTGGCCGGCGAAGGCGCTGATCCGCCGCCGACCACCCGCACGACGGAGTGGCGGACGGGGCGAGCGGCACTTCTGGAGGCGGTGACCCATCCCGAGGTGGACATCGTGCTCAACGCTCTGGTGGGAGCGGCAGGGCTGGAGCCGACGATCGCCGCCCTGGAGGCGGGGAAGCGGGTGGCGCTGGCGAACAAGGAGTCGCTGGTTTCCGGAGGGCCGCTGGTGCTGGAGGCCGCCCGCCGCGGGGGGGGCGAGCTGGTGCCGGTCGACAGCGAGCACTCCGCGGTG
>JALZKG010000346.1 GCA_030859365.1 Gemmatimonadota bacterium | reverse complement strand
GAGCCGGGCGTCTCCCGAGGGAGATCGGCCAGCCGCCGAAGGTGAACTCGAACCCGTGTGGCTCCATGGCGTCACGTCCTACGCGGGAACCCGGCCGTTCCGAGCGGCAGGGTTCCTCCCGAAGCTCGCCGCAGTCGAGGCGCTCGGCGCTCCCCCCGCTCGCCGCGGACGCCGCCGCCGCCGTGATCGCGGCGCTCGGTCGCATCAACCTCGCCACGCTCCGTCCCGCGCACGTCGCGGGGCTGCTCGGTGCCGCCGCCGAAGAGGTGGCGGCGCTCGTTGCGTCCCGCTCCGCGACGGTCTGCCTGCTGGATGGCCCGGACACCCTGCGGATGCAGATGGGCATCGGAGCGCTGGCCGCCCATGAGGGTGACGTGCTGCCGGTGGGAGAAAGCCTCGCCGGCGCCGCCCACCGCTCCGGGGAGCCGCGGCGCACGGCAGACCTCCTCGCCGACTCCACCCAGTACTGGCCGGGCGGGCGCTCGGCCGCGCTCGGGCCGGCGCTCGCGCTCCCGCTGGTGGTGGAGGAGCAGAGCCTGGGCGCGCTGCTCGTCACCCGCGAGCCGGGGATGGCTCCGTTCGACGACCACGACGTCGCCCGGGTGCTCCCCATCGCCGATGCGCTGGCGGTCGCGCTGCACAATGCCCGGTCGTTCGAGCAGGCGCGGGGGAGCCGGGAGCAGCTGGAAACATGGCGCCGCGAAGCGGAGTTGCGGCACTGGCTCGGCCGCTACGAGAGCGTGCTCGGGCAGCAGGGCGCCATCGCGTTCGAATGGGAGACCGGCAGCGGCCGCCTCGTCTGGGGCGGCTCGGCGCATGAGGTGCTCGCCCTGATTCCCACCGAGCTCGGCGCCACGCCGGAGGAGTGGACGGAGCGGGTGCACGAGGAGGACCGGGCAGCCGCGCTGTCGGCGCTCCAGCAGGCCGCGGAGCGCGCCGGCGAGCTGCGGGTCGAGTGCCGGGTGCAGGATGGAGCGGGCGCGTTTCGTCGCATGGAGCTCTACGCCCGCCCGGCAGACGCGGGATCGGCGTCTCCACGCATGGTCGGCTCCCTCCGTGTCCTCGGCGAGCCGCAGCCCGGGAGCGAAGAGGCAGGACGGGGAGCCGGTACGGCCACCGCGGAGCGAATCATCCACGCGCTGCGGCACGAGATCAACAACCCGCTCGCGGTAATCATGGGACAGGCGCAGCTGCTCACCAGCGATCCCGCCGTCAGCGGGGACCCGTCGCGGCAGCAGTCCGTGTCCGCGATCTTCAACGAGAGTCAGCGTATCGACACACTGATCAAGCGCCTAGCGGCGGTGGAGGGCTCGGTTGGGGAGCTGGGCTTCCACAGCGGCGGCGGCTTTCAGTTCCCGCCTTCCGTGCTGAACTGAGGGGGCTGCCGCGTGCTGAGGATGCAGCAGGGCTGGGAGTTCGTCGCGCCGGAACCATCGCCGCAAGGTAGCCGTTCAGTGGGGTAGCCCGGCAATCATGGGGTGAAGGATTGGGGCGCTCAGCGTCCCGGTCGGACCGTGCGGTCGCGCCCGAGCTGCTCCCACAGATAGGCAAAGGTCAGCGCCTGCATCCGCGCCCGCTGCTCGCTGGTGACGCCCGAGCCGTGGCCGCCCTCCGTGTTCTCGAAGTACAGGACCGGGTAGCCCATGGACTCCATCTTCGCGGCCATCTTGCGGGCGTGGCCGGGGTGCACCCGGTCGTCCCGGGTGGTGGTGGTGAAGAGGACGCGCGGGTAATCCATCCCGTGCCGGACGTTCTGGTACGGCGAGTAGCGGCTGATGTACGCCCACTCCTCCGGGTTGTCCGGGTTGCCGTACTCGGCCATCCAGCTCGCGCCGGCAAGGAGCCGGTGGTAGCGGCGCATGTCCAGCAGCGGGACCTGCACGACCACGGCGTCGAATAGATCCGGCCGCTGGGTGAGGGCGGCGCCCACCAGCAGCCCGCCGTTGCTCCCCCCCATGATCCCGAGGTGGTCGGGCGAGGTGATGCGGCGCGCGATCAGGTCCTCCGCCACGGCGATGAAGTCGTCGTAGGCGCGCTGCCGGTTCTCCAGCAGCGCGGAGCGGTGCCACTCCGGGCCGAACTCGCCGCCGCCGCGTATGTTGGCGAGCACGTACACGCCGCCCCGCTCCAGCCAGGCGCCGCCGGTGGTCGCGTTGTAGCCCGGCGTCTGGGACACCTCGAAGCCGCCGTACGCGTAGAGCAGCGTGGGGTTGGTGCCGTCCTGCGGCATGTTCTCCGGCCGGACGACGAAGTACGGCACCCGCGTCCCGTCCTTGGAGCGGACCTCGTGCTGCTCGACGGCGAGCCCGGCGGCGTTGAACATGGCGGGCATGCGCCGCACCTCGCGCACCGAGCCGTTCTCCTCGGCCAGGTAGAGCGTGGTCGGCTGGGTGAAGCCGCTGTAGGTGAAGAAGTAGCGGTTGGAGAGCGGCGAGGCGGCCGCCACCCCGATGCTCCCCATGGC
>JALZKG010000325.1 GCA_030859365.1 Gemmatimonadota bacterium | reverse complement strand
GCCGTGTCTCGGGCCTGGAGGGCGGCCGCGTACACGAGGACGAGCGAGTCGGTCGCCGGCGCGGCGGGTGTCGCCTCCACCCCCGCCACCGAGTCCGCCACCTCGCGTACGACAGCCGCGGCACGCGGGCGTGCGTCCATCTGCCCGGCCACCCCCCGTAGTGCTTCGGCCACTTCCTGCGGAGGTGTGTCCAGCGAGGACAGACGGCGTGCCGCACGGTGCGCGGTGGTCCGGGCCTCGCCCTCGCCGCTCGCCCGCTGCAGCGCCAGCATGTCCACCCCGAGCCCCACGGCCGCCCCCGCACCGGTTGTCCCCGCGAACCGGGTTTCCGCGCTCCGCACCACCTGAGTCTCGGCACCGCGCCGCAGGCGGCTCCACCCGCTGTTCCAGAGCGACCAGGCGGTGATGAACAGGACCAGAGCGGCGGCGGCGCGTATCCAGAACCGCACGGAGCGAGCGATCAGGGTGCCGCCAGCGTGCCGCGTGGAAACGCGCAGAAAGAACGCGGCGATGGCGAGTCCCAGCAGCACCCCGCTCACCTTGGCGAGCAGCGCCACCAGGGCGAGGTCCAACGCGATCGCCACGCCACGCCGCCAGGGGCGGGCGAGCGGCAGCCCGAGCAGCGCCGGGGCGATGACGAACGCCTCGCGCGTGACCTGGTCACGCGGATCCGAGTACTTCACCCCCGTGTCATCAGCGGATCAGGGGTGTGCGGTCAGAACTGGCCCGGCGGCGCTTCCAGCTTGCGGCGGAAGTCGGCGTCCTCCAGCACCCGACTCAGGCTGCGGTCGTGGCTGTGCATCTGCTCTTCGAGCAGGGCGAGGCGCTGCTCCAGCAGATGCACCTTCTGCCCCTCCCCCTGCAGCTCGCGGTAGCGGGCGAGCGCTTCCAGCACCGGCTTCAGCGCGAAGCGAGCGGTGAGGCCCGCGACGGGGATCAGAACCACGAGGCTGCCGAGCACGATCGCGATGATCGGGACCAGCATCACGAGAACGTCTTCGGTCATTCGGAAGCTCCGGAAGGGGGGCGGGAGAAAAGGACCTGAACACTACGTGCGATGGCGGCGCCCGGTTTCGGGGAAGAGGCGGGCGGCGGCGCCCTCAGCCGGCGCGCCGCCGCTCACCCTGCTGCGTCCAGATGACGATCACGCCGCAGAGCGCCGTCCCGCGGTTGTACTGCGGCGGCACCTCGGATGCTCCGCGGTAGACTTCCACCCCCTCCACCGCTTCCAGCATCATGTGGTTGGGATCGTACGCGTGTACCGGCATCCCGTCCAGAAAGTACTGGATCGCGCAGCGCTGCGAACCGCCCGAGCGCCCCATGGAAACGCGGGCGTCGCTGAACCTCCCGGGCGAGATGCTGACGCCGGCCACACGGCGCAGAGCTTCCGGAAAGCTGCGGGGCGAGCCTTTCAGAAGCGCCTGGCGATCCAGAAAAACGCCCGGACCGGTGGTCTTCCGCCGGTAGAAGCCATGGCGGTCCAGCTGCCGGGACCGCGGGCTCCCCGCCACTTCGATGGAGTCCAGCTGCACCGCGTCCGGCGTCAATTCCACCATCACCAGCGACATCTCCCCCGCTCCGAGCGAGAGCAGGGTCTGCGTGGTCGTGTAGCCGGCGACGCGGGCGGTAAGCGTCTGGTCGCCGATGGGCAGGCCCTTGATTCGAGCGATTCCGTTGCGGTCCGTGATCCAACGGAACGGGAGTCCGTGGACCGTGACCTCCACCCCGCGGAGTCGCTGCGCGGTCAACTCGGAGCGCACTGTAACCACCACGGAACCGGCACCGTCCTGAGCAGCAAGGCGCTGAGGGACGAGCGCGAGCGCGCCATGCAGCAGGAGCACGTACGCGAAGAGGGCGGGGCGGAGAACCATGATCGGTCCCTGGCCAGGGGAGTCCGCCCTCCGCCCCTCTGCATGTCAAAGGGGCTGGACGAGGCGGGACGAAAAACCGGCCTTCCGTAGCGAACTAATGCAGAGGGCGGCCTCTGTCAAGCGTGGCGGCTCTGCGATGGGTCCCTTTCTGGTTCAACCCGCTCATCCAGAGCCTGCCGGACGGGATTTCCGCCGCAACTCGTTGACCGTGCGGTGGGCGGCCCTTGTCGTTTCCGGCTCGCGGAAGCGGGGGGCGAGCCGAAGAACCCATTCCGTGGCCGTTGCGAAGTCCACGCGATGCCCGGGGGAAACGTACAGCGGCTTCACCCGCTCCCGGGACCGCAGCGCCACGCCCACCTGTTCGCCGCGGTGCAGCAGCGGAGCCGTGGAACCTCGCGCCCGTTCCAGCGTGAGGGGCCACGGAAGGTCGTTCATGGGCGAAGGCGGCGTAGAGGGAGGCGAGCAGACATCCGCGGTCGCAGGGCGCGAGGCACGCCAGGGCATGACAGCAACGCTGCAGCGGGGAACAGGCCTTGCACCGCCGCATGACCTTTGTCCAAACCCGTCCGGATCCGCTCTGACCTGCCGATGAACATCCTGCTTACCGGGGCCACCGGGTACATCGGCGGCAGGCTGCTTCCCCGCCTGCTGCGAAGCGGCCACGGTGTCCGGGTGCTGGTCCGCGACGCCGGGCGCATCCGTGGTCGGGTGTGGGCCCCGGAAGTGGAGATGGTGGAGGGGGATCTCTCCAATCCCGCTTCCCTCCGCGGCATCGCCGATGGAGTGGACGCGGCGTACTATCTGGTCCACTCCCTGTACGCGGGCGACGACTACGCGGAGCGGGACCGGGCGGCCGCGCGAAACTTTGTCGCGGAAGCCCGGCGAGTTCCGCACGTCGTCTACCTGGGCGGGCTGCTGCCGGAGGGCGAACGGGTTTCCGAGCACCTGCGGAGCCGCGCCGAAGTGGGAGACATTCTGCGGGAAGGGTGCTCCACCACCGAGTTCCGCGCGGGTCCCATCATCGGGTCCGGATCGGCCAGCTTCGAGATGGTTCGCTACCTGACCGAGCGGATCCCCGCCGCCGTGGCGCCGCGGTGGGTCCTCAACGCGGTGCAGCCGCTTGCCGTGCGCGACGTGCTCGCCTACCTGGAGGGGGCGCTCACGCGCGAGCCGCTGGGGGTGGTGGAGATCGGGGCGGACCGGCTCAGCTTTCGGAAGATGATGCTCGAATACGCCCGCATTCGTGGGCTGCGACGGGTGGTGGTGCCGGTGCCGGTCCTCGCCCCCGCACTTGCGGCCCGCTGGGTGGGGCTGGTGACGCCGATCCCGAACACGCTCGCGGTGCCACTGGTCAAGGGGGTGGTCACTCCCGTGGTCGCCGATACCGCACGGGCGCGGTCGCTCTTCCCCGATATCCAGCCGATTCCCTACGTCCGCGCGGTGGAGCTGGCTCTGCAGCGCACTGCAACGGGGGACGTCGAAACCCGGTGGAGTGGCGCGCTCGGCCGCGGCACTTCGTACGAGGTGCGGGACTGGGAGGGTGTGGTCCGCGAGGTCCGCAGCGCGCACGTGGACGCGGATCCGCAGCGGGTGTACGACACCTTCAGCGGCCTCGGCGGGGAGCGCGGCTGGCTGGTGTGGGACTGGGCCTGGAAGCTGCGCGGCGCGATGGATCGCGTGGTGGGTGGCCCCGGGCTGCGGCGGGGCCGCCGCCACCCCGACGACCTTCTCCCGGGGGAGGCGCTCGATTTCTGGCGCGTGGAAGCGGCGGAGCCGCCCCGCCTGCTGCGGCTCCGAGCGGAGATGAAGGTGCCTGGCAGCGCCTGGTTGGAGTGGGACGCGATCCCGGAGAATGGGGGCACCCGCCTGGTACAGACGGCGCTCTTCGCGCCCCGAGGACTGCTGGGCGTCCTGTACTGGTACAGCCTGTACCCCGTCCACCGCTTCATCTTCAGCGACATGGTGCGCGCCGTCGCGCGCGCGGCGGCGCGGGGAGGCGGCTCCCCCCCCGCCTGATCCGCGCCTCTTGACGGCGCCACGGCCGCCGGCTACGTTCGCGATCCCACAGCAGCTCACCCGCGTTTCGGCAGCGAAGCCCCGGCGAATCCCCTTCGCCACCCACGGCCTTCGCTCCCCCCTCTCCCCCGCCCAGGCCCTTCCTTGAACCCGACCCACGCAAGCACCTTGCGCGCGCTCCTCGCGGCCGCGCCGCTCCTCGTCTGCGTCCCCCTCGCCGCCCAGCAGGCGCGGCTCCCCTCGCAGGGCGCGGCTCGGATCCTCGCCTCACCCCCCGGCAGCTCGGCCGCGACGGCAGACTCGCTCATCGAACTGGCGCGCGCGCAGGTGGGCCGTCGCTACCTGTTCGGCGGCAACGGGCCCGTGGAGGGGTTCGATTGCAGCGGGTTCACCCGCTACCTGATGCGTGCGCTCAACGTTTCCCTGCCGCGCACGGCGAACGAGCAGGCCGGCGCGGGGCGGGAGATCCCCCGCGACCCGCGTTTTCTGCGCATCGGCGACCTGCTCACTTTTGGAAGCGAGCAGCGGATCACCCACGTCGGGGTGTACATCGGCAACGGGCGGTACGTACACGCGAGCAGCGTGGCGGGGCAGGTGGTGGAAAGCCGCCTGGATCACCGGGAGTCTTCCCTGGTGCGGGCCTGGCGGGGAGCGCGTCGGGTGATGGCGGAGCGCGACGCCACGTCGGTAGCGGGGCGCTGACGCCGCACCGAGCCGCGCAGCGGCTCGTCGGTGTCGGGGACCACGATCCGGCCATCCGGGAGGACGCGGGCGGCGCTCCCGGGAAAGTCGAGCTGTCCCAGCGAGTCGACGAGGATCGCCGCCCGGCCG
Organism: Gemmatimonadota bacterium; assembly: GCA_030859365.1. Lineage (GTDB taxonomy): Bacteria > Gemmatimonadota > Gemmatimonadetes > Longimicrobiales > Longimicrobiaceae > JALZKG01. The sequence continues at coordinate 2,700 of JALZKG010000325.1, read as the reverse complement.
CTGGAGTCCGGCTCCACCCATCCCGCGAACCGCTGGCGAGTCGAGCGAAGCTCGGCCGACGCGACCCCGCCGTCCGGGGCGAGCGTCGCGCACACGAGTGCGCCGCGGTTGATGGGCTCGGCGTTGGAAAAGGGGCCGTACGTCACCAGGTTGCCCAGCGAGTAGATCAGCAGCGCCCCTCCGTGCCACTCCATGGCGCGCATCACGTGCGGTCCATGCCCCACCACCAGCGACGCGCCTGCCTCGGCGGCCGCGCGCGCGAAGGCGACCGAGTTCCCACGGTCGATCGTCCCCAGAAAGACCTCCGTCCGGTTCGGCGTCCGCTGCGCCCGCACCCCCTCGGCTCCCATGTGCATGGTCACCACCACGCGGCCGTGTCGGTCGAGCGCGCGGGCGACGTGGCGCCGCACCGCGTCCAGATTGCGCGGGTCCGGACCGCTCCCCGAACTGCTGAAGCCGAGCAGGGCGACGGTGTCCCCGGGCGCCATCTCCACCGGCGTCGCCAGCGTATCGGCCCCCACCGTGTGCACGCCGGCGTCGGCAAGGTGCCGAAGTGTCGCGTGGAGCCCGGCCGGACCCGCGTCTCCCGCATGGTTGTTGGCCACGTTGCCGACCACCTGAGCGTGCTCGGCGAGTCGGCGCAGCGCCCCGGCCGCGGCGACCGGCTGCCGAAAGGCGTAGCACTGGGTGGACCGCGGACCGCACTTCCGCGAGGCCGGGCCTTCGCCGATCGCCCCCTCCACGTTCAGCAGCACCAGCTCCGCATCCGCGACCACCGGGCGGAGCGGCCGGAGCAGCTCGTCCGGCTCCCGCAGATGCCCGGCGGCCGCCCGCTCCTCCCACCCGGAGCCCAGATTGGTTCCTAGCGTCACGTCGCCCCCCGAGCAGATCCGCACCGGGCGACGCTCACCCCCGGGGAGAGGGTGCAGCCGCACGGACGCGGTATCCGACGGCAGGGGGACGCTGTCCGGACGGGGGAGGACCTGGGCTCCCGCGGGGCAGGCGACCAGCAGGAGGAGGAGGGCCCGGTGCGAGCGCCTCACGGCGCCGGATCGGCTCGGAACCGTGGATTTTCGATGATTCCGAAGACGTTTCCGAACGGATCCCTCACCGTGGCAACCCGGATTCCACCCCCCACGTCCCGGACCGCTTCGTTCTCGGTCGCGCCGAGCTCGAGCAGCCGGGCGAGCGCACCGTCCACATCGCTCACCCCCCAGTACGCCACCCCGCCCGCGCTTCCCGCGGCACGCGCCGTGTCCGGCTGCAGCCCGAGCTCGAAGCCGCCGACGTTGAAGCCGACGTAGAAAGGCTCGTCGAAGTAGGGCTGAATCGCCAGAGCGGAAGTGTACCAGGCCTTTGCCCGGTCCATGTCGGGCACACGATAGATGACCGTGCGCAGGCCTAAAAATGGGGCGCGTTCCATGGGTGGGAAGAAGGCAGGATGGCCGGGGATGATGCGCGCTGGCTCGGGAGTCCGGGAGCAGGCGGCAACCAAAAGCAGCGGGACGGCAAACCAGAAAAGGCGGCGCATGGGAGCTACTGCGCCTCGAGCACGGCGCCCGCGTGCCCCTGCTCCAGGCGAACCGTCGAGCCGTCGTCGGGGGGCAGCTCAAAGGTCCGCGCGGTGTTGTTTTCCTGCACCATGTCTCTGCTCCGTGCACGGGTGGGAGGTGGAAGCTCGGGATCAGCGGCCCGGCACCAAATCCGGCGCTTGGGGACGGCGGCGCCAGATTCCTGCCACCGCCACCGAAACGAGGAGTTGGCTCCCGAGCACGGCCCCGAGCAGATGCTTCGGATCCCCGTTGAGCCCCAGCAGGGCGACCGCGCCGACGGAGGCGGCGATCGAGGCGATCAGGGCGAGCGGATATCTCCACCGGGAGCCGGATGCACGTACCACCGCGAGCGGGGTGAAGACCACGGAGCCGAGGGCGCCGCCGTAGGCCGTCCACGGCTCTGCCTGCATGATCCCGGAGATGGTGAGCCACCACATACCCGCGCCGAGCGCCAGCGCCACCCCGGTGATGCCGAGGTCCCAGGTGCGCCGCACCCCGCGGAGAAAGCCCCCCGGGCGCCTCCCCGAATCTGCCGGCTCTTCGTACATCGCAGGGGCACCGCGGGCCGCGTCCGGGAGGGGACGCCCTGACCAGCCAGCGGGGGAGGGTGCCGGGTGGGGAGGGAGCCAACGCGTCCGCTCGTCGGGAGCCCGGTGCGGATCGGAACGGGGCGGCTGGCGGAACGCCCCCGGGCGCTTCGCCCGGGCCGTCGAGCTTTCCCGGGCCTGGGCGAGCGCCTCCGCGAAGGCGGTCGCATCGGGGAAGCGGGCGGGCGGGTCCTGCGAGAGGGCCCGGGCGAGCGTCGCCCGAATGGGAGGGGACAGCTCCGGGGTGCGCGCGTGGAGCGACGCCAGCGACACCGATAACTGGCCGGCTATCTCCCGGGGTTCGCTGGATGAGAAGGCACGCTCGCCGGTGAGCAGGTGGTAGCCCACGGCACCGAGGCTGAACACGTCGGAGGAGGGGGAAAGCCGCGCCTCGCCCCGAAGCTGCTCCGGGGAGGCGTACGCGGGCGAGCAGGGGGCGCTCCCGAAGCGGGTGAGCTGCGTGGAGGTCAGATCGTCGTTGCCGAGCAGCTCCACGATCCCGAAGTCCAGCACCCGCACCTCCACGTCTCCCGGCGCTTCGCCCGGCTCCAGGAAGAGGT
>JALZKG010000400.1 GCA_030859365.1 Gemmatimonadota bacterium | reverse complement strand
GGTGGATGCCTCGGAGGATGTCCGCGAAGAGCGCCTGGTGCGCGATCGCGGGCTGGAGCGCGACGAGGCGCGGCGGATGATCGCGGCGCAGATGCCGAGCGAGGCCAAGCGCGCCCGCGCAGACTTCGTCATCTCCAACACCGGCTCCCCCGCCGACCTCCGGCGCGAGGCGAACCGCGTCTGGGACCGGCTGCTCGGGAGGGCGGGGGAAAGGGCCGATGGCTGAGCTGCACCGGCTGGACATGCACGTGCACACGCACGCTTCCTGGGATTCGCTGAGCCGCCCGGAGCGGGTGATCGCCGCGGCGCGGGAGCGGGGGATCGACCGCGTCGTGATCGCGGATCACAACCAGATCCACGGCGCGCTCGAAGCGCACGCACTGGACCCGGAGCGCATGCTGGTCGGCGAGGAGATCAGGACGGCGGAGGGACCGGAAATCATCGGCATTCTGCTCCGCGAGCGCATCCCGAAGGGGACGCCCGCCCGCGAGACGTGCGAGCGCATCCGGGCGCAGGGCGGCGTGGTCTACGTCCCCCACCCCTTCGACACCCGGCGCTCCGGCGGGGGACCGCTGCTGGAAGAGCTGGCCGACTGCATCGACGTGGTGGAGGCGCACAACGCCCGCAGCTGGGGGCGGGGCGTGAATGCCCGGGGCGAGCGATGGGCGACGGAGCGGGGCTTCGCGCTCGGCGCCGGATCCGACGCGCATACTCCCGGAGAGATCGGGCGCGGCTACGTGGAGCTGCCCCCGTTCAAACCCACCCGTGAAGGTCTGCTCGCCGCGCTCGCGGCGGGCCGCGTGGCGGGGCGAACCCTGTCTTCGCCCCTGTGCGCGGCCTTTTCGACCTACGCGAAACTCCACAAAAAGGTCATCGGCCCGCGGCTGGTGAAACCCTCTTCATGAACGGCAGCGGCTTCGGCGGAGCCGGGGAGCGAGCGGTCCCGCCCGACCTCGGCTCCATCTTTCTGGGCCCCAAGGGGGAGAACGCGGACGTGTTCGAGCGCCTGCTCCTGGAGGCGTTCCGCGACCACGTCTTCTGGCGGCGCAACTTCCACCCCGAAGACGGCTTCCAGGTCCGGGAAACGGATCGGCGCTCGCCCGCCTACGAGCACTCCATCTCCGTGTTGCAGCAGGAGCTGATGGGGCTGCTCGCGGAGCTCAAGGCGGGGGTGCCGTTCTTCAGCCCGCGCTACATCGGGCACATGACGTCGGACCTAACGATGGCGAGCCTGATCGGCTACTTCGCCACCATGCTCTACAACCCGAACAACGTGGCGGCGGAGGCGTCCCCCGTCACCACGCGGATGGAGCTGGAGGTGGCCGAGCAGCTCGCCCTCATGATCGGCTACGACACCGCCTCGCAGTGGGGGCACCTCACCTCCGGCGGCACCGTCGCCAACTTCGAGGCGCTCTGGGTCGCCCGCAACGTCAAGTACCTCGCCGTCGCCGTCCGCTGGGCCGCGGAGGAGGTGGGGGTCGAAGATCTCCCGGTACAGCTCCCCGGCGGCGAGCGGGCCGTCCTGGCCGATCTGGGATTGTGGGAGCTACTCAACGTAGCTCCCGACGCCGCACTCGACGTGGCCGCGGCGCTACGCGAGCGGCTGGAGCCGGGGCGCGCGCTGGAGGCGATGGGGCGCCATTCCCTGGCGGGTCTCGGTTATCAGGAGTTCGGACGTCGGCTGGCCGCCGGCTTCGGCGACGCGCTTCCATCCGGCGTGGTGCTGGTGCCCTCCACCGCCCACTACTCGTGGGAGAAGATCTGCCGCTCGCTCGGGATCGGCGGGGCGCAGCTGGTACACGTCCCCGTGGACGCTCGCTTTCGGATGGACCCGGACGCGCTGGAGGAGACGCTGCACGGCCTCGCGGCGCGGCAGCAGCCGGTGATCGGCTGCGTCGCGGTGATCGGCACGACCGAGGAAAGCGCGGTGGACCGGCTGGACCAGATCGTCGAGGTGCGAGGCCGCGCGGCGCGGGAGCTGGGGATGGCCTTCCATCTTCACGCGGACGGCGCGTGGGGCGGCTACGCGGCGTCGGTGACCCGCGGGCCGGACGGGGAGCGCCGCTCCTTCGAGGACGCGCTCGCCGACTCCGCGCCCGAAACGTGGCCGGAGGAGGGCACCTTTCGCGCGCTCTGCGCGCTGGAGCACACCGACTCCGTTACCATCGACCCGCACAAGCTGGGCTTCATGCCGTACCCTGCGGGGGCGATCTCCTTTCGCGACCGGCGGGTGCGCGAGCTGGTCGCGAGCGAGGCGCCGTACCTGTTCCATCGTGGGGCGTCGGAGTGGGCGTACATCGGGCGCTTCATCTTCGAAGGGTCCAAACCCGGCGCGTCGGCTGCGAGCGTCTGGATGTCGCACAAGGTGCTGCCGCTGGACTCGCGCGGCTATGGACGGCTGATCGGCGCGACCTGCCGGGGCGCGCTGCTGCTGCACCGCCGCCTTTCGGCGGGGGACTGGGGAAGCTTCCGGCTGGTCCCGCTGCCGCGCCCGGAGATGAACATCGTCTGCTTCGCGGTGGGACACCCGGCTTTGGGCACGCTGGAGGAAACCAACCGCTTCTGCGACCGGATCTACCG
>JALZKG010000321.1 GCA_030859365.1 Gemmatimonadota bacterium | reverse complement strand
GTGCAGGCGGGCGACACCGTGCTGGTGCAGGTGTCCGCCGCCGAAGCGGCCGCGCGCGGCACCGCGCCGCTGTCGCTGGCGGAGGAGTGGGCTTCGGAGATCCAGCGCGGAGTGCTGGCGGTGCGGGAGCAGGGGAGCTGGCCCTGGGTGCTCCGCGTCGCGGCCTGGTCGCTCGCGGCCACCCTCCTCGCCGTGCTCCTGCACGCCCTGCTCCGCCGTGTCGCGCTACGCCTTCGCGCCCGCCGACCCGAGGAGGAGCAGGGGCTCGGGGAAAGCGTCGGCCTGGTGGCCGCACGCTGGGGAGTGCGGGCGCTGCAGGGCGGGGTGTGGATCGGGCTCACGCTGCTGATCCTCTGGCTGCTGCCGCGTACGCGCCCCTTTGTCTACGCGACCGGAGGCCGCGCGAGCGTCATGGCCGAGCGAGCAGCCCTGTGGATCCTGGGTCCCGGGCTGGTGGTTGCCACCGTGCTGGTGCTTTCCGTGCTGGCGGCGCGCTTCGCCGGCGCCGTGGCGCGCCGCATGGTGATCCGCTTTGGGGCGCGCCACGGGGGGCGGGTCGCGCTCCGCGCGGGCACCCTGGCGGGTACCGTCGCCGCCGGAGTGCAGCTGCTGGTGCTCTTCATCGGCCTCCTTGCCGTGCTGGCCCAGCTGGAGGTGGACCCCGTTCCGCTCCTCGCCAGCGCCGGTGTCGCCGGCATCGCCATCGGCTTCGGAGTGCAGACGCTGATCCGCGACTTCTTCACCGGCTTCTTCATCCTGCTGGAGGACCAGTACGGCGTGGGCGACGTGATCCGGGTGGGGAGCACCAGCGGCAAGGTGGAGCGCTTGTCGCTGCGCATCACCCAGATCCGCGGGCTGGACGGCAGCCTGACCTCCATCCCCAACGGGGAGATCACCACGGTGACCAACCTGTCCAAGGATTACGCCCAGGTGGTGCTGGACGCGAGCATCGCATTGGGGGAGGACGTGGACCGCGCGACCGAGGTGCTCGCCCGGACAGCGCAGGAGGTGGCCGACGCGTGGCCGGAGCGGATGCGGGGCGAGCCGGAGGTGCTGGGGGTGGAAACGGTGGACTCCGCGGCGCGCTCCATCACCATCCGCATGATCGTGAAGACGGCGCCGCTGGAGCGCTTCACCGTGTCGCGCGAGCTGCGCCGCCGCATCCTGGATGCTTTCGCCCAGGAGGGGATCGAGGTGCCGCCGCGGAGCGCGGTGGTGATCGGGGGCGGCGCAGGGGGACGTACCGGGGCGTGACCCGTTCGGTGACCCACGGCAGCTTGCATGACGTGCTGTCGCCATCCGCCTCGATGCAGACCTTGAACGCCGCCTGGAGCAGGTGGCCGAACGCTCCGGAGGGAGCCGGAGCGAGATCGTACGCGAGGCACTCCGCCGCCCGGCCTCACTGATGCAGTTCGAGCAGTTGTCGTGAGGGTTTTCTTCGACAGCAACGTGCTGGTCAGCGCCTTTGGCACCCGCGGCCTGGCCTCTCACCCCGTCACCCGCGCGGGGCGATCCTCCACAGCTCTCCGTTCTCCTGGTCCGTGACGACGTAGAGGGCGCCGTCGGGGCCCTGCCGCACGTCGCGGATGCGCTGGTTGCGGTCCGTGAGCAGGTGCTCCTCGCCGGTCACGCGGCCGTTCTCGATCACCAGCCGCACCAGACGCTGGTCCTTCAGCGCGCCCACGAACAGGCTGCCGCGCCACGCCGGGAATGCGTCACCGGTGTAGAGCTGCGCGCCTGACGGCGCGGTCACCGGGTCCCAGTAGTAGACCGGCTGCTCGGTGCCGGGGCGCTCCGTTTCCGCCTCGGTGATGGGCCGGCCGGAGTACTCGATGCCGTACGCCTGCACCGGCCAGCCGTAGTTCTTGCCCTTTTCGATCAGGTTCACCTCGTCCCCGCCACGGGCGCCGTGCTCCACCACCCAGAAGCGGCCCTGCGGATCGAAGGCCGCGGCCTGGACGTTCCGATGGCCCAGGGACCAGATCTCGGGCAGGGCGCCGGCCTGGCCCGCGAAGGGGTTGTCGGGCGCCGGCGAGCCGTCGGGGCGAATACGCAGCGTCTTGCCCAGATGGCTACCCATCTGCTGCGCCTGCGGCCGCGTTTCCCGGTCCGAGCGCTCGCCCATGGTGACGTACAGCATCCCGTCCGGCCCGAAGGCAAGCCGCGAGCCGAAGTGCAGGTTGTTGTCGTACGTGGGGCGCGTCCGCAGGATCACCCGGACCTGCTCCAGGCGTGTCCGGTCCGCCGAAAGCACCCCGCGCGCGACGCTGGTGCCGTTGCCGCCGTCGCGCGGCTCGGTGAAGCTCCAGAAGAGGGTCCGATCACGGGCGAAGGCCGGGCTCAGCGCCACGTCCAGCAGGCCGCCCTGGCCGCGCGCGTCCACGGCGGGTACACCCGCGATCGGTGAGCCGACCTGGCCAGCGGCGGACACGATGCGCAGACGCCCGGGCTTCTCGGTCACCAGCAGCGACCCGTCCGGGAGCGGCTCGACCGCCCACGGCTTCTCCAGCCCCCGGGCGACGACGGCGACGTCGAAGGCGACGTTCGACTGGATCGCGCACGCGCGGGTCTGCCCCGGAAATGCCGGCTCCTGGACGGGCGCGTTCGCCTCGCGCGTTTCCAGCGGGGTGCAGGTGGTGTCCCGCGAGGCGGTCTGGTCCGGCGGGGTCCGCGCCGGTGGCGCTCCGCCCGGGCCGGTCTCCGCCGATACGTCGGAGCCCGGAGAGCAGCCCGCCAGGAGGGCGGACGCGAGCAGGGATACGACCGGGACGATTCTCGTTTTACGCATGGGCCGTTCAGGATTGGCTCGTTGTGGGGCAGTCTTGACTCGTGGCTCCGGCCGCTGCAAGAAACGGTGCGGGGCACCTTCGGCCAGCACCGCCAGCGGCGCGTCTAACAGGGTCGCGCCCGGTTTTGCCTGCCGCCGCTCCTCCGCGCAAGGGGGCCGGGTGACTCAGCCTCCCAGCTCCGCCTCCAGTGCCTCCGGCTCCGTCACGGGCATGCGGCAGGCGAAGCGCTCGCACACGTAGGCGACGGCACGCCCCTCCACGGCAGCTCGCCCCTCCAGCAGGGGAACGATCTCCGCTGCCGCGGTGACATGCTCCGGCTCCGCGAACGCGAAAACCGTGTTGGGGAGAAAGCGCCCGGCGAGCGTTTGCATCAGCGCGCGGGTGTCGGCTGCGCTCCGCTCACCCACGATCGCCACCTCCTGCGGCGTCGCCAGGTGGAAGTCGAGCGCCGCGAGCAGTTCACCGAAACCGGCGGGCATCTGCTGCACCATCTCGCCCATGCTTTCCAGCACCCGCGTGGCGACGCGGGCGTAGCGTGGCTCTCCGCGCAGCGCGGCCAGCCGCTGCAGCGCCCGCACCGCCGCCGAGTTGCCGGAGGGGGTGGCGTTGTCGAAGGGGTCGCGCGGGCGAACCACCAGCGGCTCCGCGTCGACCGCGGTGTCGTAGAAGACGCCCTCACCGTCATCCCAGAAGCCCTCCAGCATCGCGTCGGCGAGCGCCGCCGCCTCCCGCACCCACCGCACGTCACCCGTCGCCTCCCAGACCGCCACCAGCGCATCGGCGAGCAGGGCGTGGTCCTCCAGAAAGGCAGGGATCTTTGCCCGACCATCCTTGCAGGTACGGAGCAGTCGCCCCTCCGGGTCACGCAGCTCCCGCAGCAGAAACTCCGCGTTGCGGACGGAAACGTCGCGGTATTCCTCGCTGCCGAGCACCCGGGCGGCCTCGGCAAAGGTGCGGAGCATCATCGAGTTCCAGGAGGTGAGCACCTTGTCGTCCAGCCCGGGCCGCACCCGCTCGGAGCGGGCGGCGAGAAGGACTTCCCGGCCACGCCGCAGCACCTCCTCCAGGCGCTCCTCGCTCACGGCCGCCTCCGCGGCAATTTCGGCAGGGGTGCGGTCCACGTGGAGGATGCTGGTCCGGCGGCGCTGGGGGACGTGGGTATCCCCCTCCCAGTTTCCCTGCGGCGTCACGTCGTAGAAGCGACGGAGCAGGATGCCATCCTCCGGGCCGAGCAGTGCGTCCACCTCGTCCGGCGTCCACACGAAGAAGCGTCCCTCCTCTCCCTCGCTGTCCGCGTCCTGCGCCGAAAAGAAGCCGCCCTCCGGCCCGAGCATCTCCCGCTGCACGAACGATAGTGTTGCCTCCACGATCCGCCGGAACTCCGCATCCCCCGTCGTCTGCCAGGCGTGCAGGTACAGGCGCGCCAGCAGCGCGTTGTCGTAGAGCATCTTCTCGAAGTGCGGAACCAGCCAGCGCGCGTCGACGCTGTAGCGGTGAAAGCCGCCGCCGAGCTGGTCGTACATCCCTCCCGCGGCCATGCGGCGGAGGGTGTGCTCCACCATCTGCAGCGCTTCGGGAGAGCCAGTCCGTTTTGCCGTTCGCAGCACAAACTCCAGCGTCATGGGCTGCGGAAACTTGGGTGCACCGCCGAAGCCGCCCCAGCGTGTGTCGTAACGGGCGGCCAGGGTCTGAAAGGCGCGATCCAGGATGGAGGGGTCCAGTGTGGCGGCGGGAGCACGCAGCTGGGTGCTCCCCACCAGCGCCCCCCGCAGCGCCCGCGCGCTCTGGTCCACCTCGTCGCGCCGCTCGGTGTAGGCTTCGCGGATGCCGCGGAGCAGCTGGCGAAAGGACGGCATCCCGTGGCGCGGCTCCGGAGGAAAGTAGGTGCCGCCGTAGAAAGGAACCCCCTCCGGGGTCAGGAAGACGGTCATCGGCCAGCCGCCGTGGCCGGTCATCTGCTGCACCGCGCTCATGTAGATGGAGTCCAAGTCCGGCCGCTCCTCCCGGTCCACCTTGACGTTGACGAACCACTGATTCATCAGTCGGGCGGTGTCCGGATCCTCGAACGACTCGTGCTCCATCACATGGCACCAGTGGCAGGCGGAGTAGCCGACCGAAAGGAGGATCGGCCGGTCCTCGGTGCGGGCCCGTTCCAGCGCCTCAGGCCCCCAGGGATACCAGTCGACCGGATTGAGGCGGTGCTGGAGAAGGTAGGGGCTAGTCTCGCCGGCGAGACGGTTAGCGGGACGCTCGGTGGCTTCGGGCATGACGCGGCATGACGGCTCGGGTGGCGAAGGAGGGGGAGGGCGCGGCAAGGGGCGTACCGCTCCGGCCCCCGTCCTGCTATCTTCCATCCATCCCGTAAGTCCTGCGTACGCCCTTCCCTTCCTGCCGTGCAGCGCATCCTTCGTCGTCTCTTCGAGCAGCACTTCGGCACGCCGCCCGCCTCCGTGCTGGAGGTAGCGGGGGATGGCTCCGCGCGCGCCATGTACCGGCTGGTTGGTCCGGATCACCAGACCGCCGTCGCGGTGATCGGACCGGACCGGGAGGAGAACCGCGCCTTTCTTTCCTACTCGCGCGGCTTCCGCGGCATCGGCCTCCCCGTCCCGGAGATCTACGCCGCCGACGAGGAGGCGGGGGTGTACCTGGAGGAGGACCTCGGCGAGACCACCC
>JALZKG010000317.1 GCA_030859365.1 Gemmatimonadota bacterium | reverse complement strand
CATCGGCGGCCCTAGTGGATATATTAAGAAAAACATCCCCGCTCCACGCCTTCGCGGTGAAGGCGGAGCCGCAGAACTACTCCGCGTCGCGGAAGGGTTCCTCCCTGACCTCGGCCGAAGCGAGGCTCGGGAGCGCATGGCCCGCAGTGGGCATGACTTCCGAGGTCGCTGTGGGCGGCGTGTGGCGGGAAACGGGGACGGAGTGGACCGGACGAGGCGAGCTGGGACTGCGCCTTCCCCTGCATCTGCTAGCGCGACTGAAAGCGGAGCGCGCTCCCTACCTCTGGACTGTGGCCAGCCTGGAAACACCGGTGATGACGGAGACCGGCACCGCCCTGCTGACGTGGAGCGACCCTCGCGGCTGGAGCGGAGAAGCAGCCGCGTCGGTGCAACGCTATGCTGATGGAAACCGGGTGCGCTCGAGCTACGCTTGGTTCCTGGCGCCGGTGATCCGCGCGCCCTCCGGTGGGGTGGAGATCGGCTACGGGGTCAGCGTTCAGGACGCCGACCAGCTACGCTACGCGCTGCCCACACGATCCAGCGACGGAACTCTCATACCGGCGAGGTTCGATCCGTACTTCACCCCGATCGCCACGCAGGCACACAGCTTAACCGCGGCGGCGGGGTGGAAGGGCGGGCGCGCCGCACTCCGTGCGGGCGGGGCGTATGGGTTCTACGCGAGAGAGGACGCTCCCTTTGCGATCGTCGGGAGCCCGCAGCCCGGCCTCGTGACCCGCTCCTTTCACCCCTGGAACCTCCGCGCGCGCCTCGACGTTCCGCTCTCGCGGGGGGTCACGGCAACCGCCGGGACAGAGCTCTTCGCCACCGCATTCTACACTTACCGCGCGCTAGACCTGGGCCTGTTCGTCCGCTTTCTCGGCTCCGCCGCACGGGAGCCCCGGTAGATGCCACTCTGGCGGGGCGGTTCCCCACCGGCCTCCCCCGCCACGGATGTGTGGATCCACCGCGGCGCGACCGTTGCCCGATATCGCCACCGCGTCATCCTTGCCGCGCTGGTCGCGGCGGGTCTTGCCTCCATCCTGCTCCTGGCCAACTGGTGGTTTCGTCCTGAACACGTCGATCACCCGATCCTTTTCGTCCTGCTCTCCCTCGCCTTCTGGTATGGGAGCGGGCGCATCGTGGTCGGCTGGTTCAACTACCTTGGGGTGGCTCGGCCGGACCACATTCCGGCGCCAACGGGCCGGGGGGTGGCCATCTTCACCACCAGCTCGCCCGGAGAGCCGCTCTCCATGTTCGACACGACACTCGCGGCCTGCGCCCGGGTGGACTACCCCCATACGACCTATCTACTCGACGATACCAACGACCCCCGCTTTCGGGCGATGGCCGAACGGCACGGTGCCGTATGGCTGGAACTGATCGGGATCCCGGGGGCGAAGGCCGGAAAAATCAACCGGGCGCTCGAGCTCACCGACGAGGAGTTCGTACTCGTGCTTGACCCCGACCACATCCCCTTCCCCGAGTTTCTCGATCGAACGCTGGGCCATTTTACCGACCCCTCCGTGGGCTTCGTGCAGGTCTCGCAGGCGTACTACAACCAGAAGCGCTCCTTCGTCGCGCGAGGGGCTGCCGAGCAGACCTACGCCTTTTACGGCCCGGGAATGATGGGGCTGTACGGGCACGGCGCGGGGCTGGCGATCGGCGCGAATTGCACCTTCCGGCGTCAGGCGCTGGAGTCGATCGGTGGGCACGGAGTGGGGCTGGCCGAGGATCTGGTCACCGCGGTCCGCCTCCACGCCGGGGGATGGAAGTCGGTGTACGTCCCTGAAGTGGTCAGCCGGGGCCTCGTCCCGGAAGACCTCGGCTCCTTCTATCGCCAGCAGCTCAAGTGGGCGCGTGGGGTTTACGAGGTGGCCTTCACGGAGCTCCCCCGCACCTTTCGGCAGCTCACCTGGCGGCAGCGCCTCTGCTATCTGACGGTAGGGACGTACTACCTCTTCGGAGCTACGACCATGATCTTCCTCACCATTCCCTACCTGTATCTGTGGACCGGGGTGCAGCCGGCGTCCATGCGCTTCGGGGAGTTTCTCACCGCCAGCGCGCCAGTGGCCTTCTTCGGGGGAGCCATCTACCTATACGTGCAGCGCTGGCTCTGTCACCCGGCGGTGGAGCGGGGAGTGCACTGGCGGGGGCTGGTGCTGAAGACCGCGTGCTGGCACGTCTTCCTCGCGGGCACCTTTCTGGCGCTGGTCCGGGCGGATATCCCCTATACTCCCACCGCGAAGGAAGCCGTTCGGGGGCGGGTACTCCGGTCGACTCTCCCGCATCTCTTCCTGATCACCCTCTACGCGACCACCCTCGCGAGGGTCGCGTTCGTGCGGCTCACCGAGACGCCGGAGGGAGCGCTGGAGCTGAGCGGAGAGGCAATCTGGGGGATGCTCGCCTTCGCCACCCTTCCGGTGGTGATGGCGTGTGGAGCGGTGTACGCCGCATGGCAATCGCGATCACCGGCCCCTGGGATGCCGTGGACTGGAGTTGCCCCGCTGCGGGCCAGCGAGGTGGGGCGATGACCCGGGGGCGCAGGATGCTGATCGCGCTCGCGACGCTGGCGGCGGGCGCCCTGGCCGTGCTGGGTCTGACCGAGATCGGCGCCCGATCGGCCGGCCCTCTGGGACACACGCTGACCGACGTGGCGGGGGCGGTGGGATGGGTGGAGGGGCGGGTCGCGCGCCGCCTGCGGGGGCCGGGCCGGGAGGCCGGACTCCGTTGGCTGGAGTCCAGGCGCGACTCTGCCTGGCTTCGGCAGCCGGACGTGGTACTCCTCGGGGCGTACGACGAGGGCCTGCCGGCCAGCCTGCAAGGCGTCCTCAACCTGGAGA
>JALZKG010000308.1 GCA_030859365.1 Gemmatimonadota bacterium | reverse complement strand
CCGCAGGATCTCGGATCGCCAGATGCAGGAGCTACGCATCGAGCGCCATGAATTCCACGGCGAGTGGAACTACACCCTGCTGCCCCGGAATGTCACCCCATGACATTATTGTTTCGTGACAGGCCCTAAGCATCCAGTCCGGGGACCACGAGCTGGAGCCGATCGACGTGACGGTGTGCCACTACGGAGGCGAGCTTCGGCCATCGCAACCCCCCCAAGGAGTCGGACCCGCCGCCGGAGGACCAATGATGTCGTGATGCTCCGGGGGGCGTGCAAGTAAGAAAGAGAAGATGATGCGGCACCGGCCTTCGGGTTCCCCTGGCACGCCTCGTGACCGACACCAGCTACCCCGAAGGATCGCTGATCATGGAGGTCCTGCTACCACCGACTCAGACGTGTTCCCGATTGGCGGTACCATCGTTCTGCCTCTCGATGTCAGGCGCAGCTACACTTACCGCGCCGATGCCCGGGGTGCGAAATTGGACATCATAGCGAACTGCGGAAACCTGCCGACTCCCTCGTGATGAAATTCCTCATCGGCCTGCCTCTCCTTGCTCTGCCTGCTCTACTTGCCGTGCCGCTCGCGGCTCAGGGCGTCACCTCTGACGCGGTGTCTCCGCCCAGCGGATCAGCAGCAGCTTGCCAGATCCTGGCGAAGCGGCAGACGAGCCACCCCTCGGTCGCACGCTACCAGTACTGGGGGGACGTTCCCCCGGAGTACGCGCGGACGGTCTTCAACCTGATCCTTTCGCAGTGGCAGCAGCCTCGCATCGACAGGGAGCGGGCCGACGTGCAGTTCGATATCCGGCGGGACGGCAGCGTCAGCGAACTCCGGGTCATGCGCTCTTCGGAAAACGAGGAGTTCGACCTCGAGGCGATGCGGGCGATCGCGCGGGCTGCCATCAACCTCAAGTTTCCCGCCCTTCCCGCCTCGTACCTGGCAGACGTTCTGCCCATGAAGGTCATGTTCGGGGACATGTCGGAATTCCAGGACAGCACAGCCCTTGCTTCGGGGCGGCAGCAGCCACCGCAGGCAAATCCAAACAATCTGCAGCCGCGTTACCCCCGTGGACTCACCGCCACGGGACCCGTTCCGGTCACACTCACCTTCGAGATCGACAGCGACGGCCGCGTCGACATGAGCACGGTGCAGGTCGTTGCGTCGCCCCACAAGGCGTTCACGAGCGCGCTCCTCAGCGTACTCCCGAAGTGGCGGTTCACCCCCGCCGTGGTGGATTGCAAGAAGGTGCGCTCTCCGTTTCGGTGGACCACCACCTTCCGCCAGCCGGGCTGACTGCCCGACGCCCTACCGCGCCCCCACCTCCGCCTGCGCCAGCCCCAGCCGCCGCCGCAGCTCCCAATCGCTCATGGAGCCGATGGCCAGCGCCGCCGCCTGGTCGCTGTTGAAGCGGATCGAGGTTAGCAGCGGCTCCGCGTCGGGCGCATCCGCGGGGCGGAAGCCCAGCGTGGCGCCCATCCGCAGGTGCGCGCCGCGGGACGGAACGGCGACTGGCGCCCAGCTTCGGCCCTGATCGTCGGCTACGTGTCGCATCTCGGCGGTCGTTGTGTTTGGTTTGAATTGCGAAGGATGGCCGGATCTCAGCGGAGGGTGCCGAGCAGCGCGTCTCCGACCGCCTCCACCTGCCAGCGGCGGACGCCGGGGACCTCGCCGAGCGCTTCCGGAGTCGAGGGCTGCTGACGGCCGATCTCCTCCAGCAGCGCCCTGGACACCAGAAAGCCCGGGTCCAGCTCCAGTTCGTCGGCGCGCCGGTTGCGCGCGAGCTTGAGCGCCTCCACCCGCGCATCCAGCTCCGGATCCCGGTCCCACCGCTTCGCCGTCGGGAAGCGGGGCAGCTCCGAGTCGGGAACCTCCTCCCCTCGCTCCACGGCGCCGAGGATCTCCGCGCCGCGGCGCTGCACCATCCCGGGCGACACTCCCCCGATCGCGACCAGCGCCGCTTCGGTGCGCGGCGGGCGCAGCCCTATCTCGATCAGCGACTGGTTGCCCAGCACCCGAAAGGTGGCCTGGTCCCGCTCGCGCGCCACCCCTTCCCGCCACGCGTACACCTCGCGAAGAATGGCAAGCCCGCGCGGGGACAGGTCGCGCGCGCCCTTGACGCGCAGAAACGCTTCCGCCGGGTCTGTGTCCCCGCTCCAGCGCGTTCCCTCGCGCCGCCGAAACTCTTCTTCCGCCCAGGCAAGCCGCCCACGCGCCTCGAGATCGGCCCCCAGCCGGTCGCGCAGCGCCGGAAGGTGGGCCGTGTCGGTGGAGGCGTACTGCTTCATCCCCTCGGAGAGCGGGCGCTCTGCCCAGTCGGCCCGCTGAAACTCCTTGGGGAGGTGGATTCCCAGGTACTTGCCCGCCACGTTGCCGAGGCCGAGCGAGCGCTCCCCCAGAAAGGCGGCGGCGATCTGCGTGTCCCAAAGCCCGCGAACCTCAGCCCCCAGGTCGCGGTCGAGGATGCGAAGGTCGAAATCCGCGTCGTGGAAGAGGGTCTCCACCTCCGGGTCGGCGAGCAGCTCCGCGACGGGGCTCAGCTCCTCGCGGGAGAGGGCGAGCGGGTCGACGAGGAAGTTTTCCTCCCGCGACGAAAGCTGCACCAGGCTGAGCCGGTCGAAGTAGCGGTGGTAGCCCGCCGCTTCGGTGTCCGCCGCGAGGAGCGGAAGGCTGCGGAGCCGCTCCGCCATCTGTCGAAGCGCTTCGGGGGTGTCGATGTACTCGTAGTCCATGCGAGCCGGGGCAAGGGAGGCGGCAAAGATCGTCCCCGCCGCACGCGTCCGCAAGCTTTCGGCCCCGGAGTTGGCGCCCGCTCCGCCCCTCGTCTATCTTGCCGGGCCCCGCACCATGACGGCCCCGCATCCCCTTTCCGTCCCCAGGCGTATGCGCCCTTCTTCCTCTGCCGACCGGATCCTGGTCGCCCGGCGCATCCACCCGC
>JALZKG010000302.1 GCA_030859365.1 Gemmatimonadota bacterium | reverse complement strand
GATCGGCTCGCCCGGCGGATCGTCGAGGAGTGGAGCCGCTTTCTCCGGGCCGCCTTTGCCCGGCTGGCGGGGGAGCCCCGCGGCGACGCCCACTTCCGCTTCCCCGCCGAAGGGTGGAGCGCCGAGCGTCCCGCCACCCGGATCGTGGCGTGGCCACCGCTCGGCGACGAGTCCCTTCCCCCACTGGAGTAGCCGATGAGCACGAATCCGGACCGATTCGAGGACCCGGAAGGAGCGTTCTCGCTCGCCCTCCCGCCAGGGTGGAGCGCGGAGGCGGAGCGCGAGCAGGGAGGCGTCGAACTGTGGGGGCCGGAGGAGCACGGCACCCTGCACCTGATCGGTCTTCCCCAGCCGCCGGACGAGTTTCCCGACCCGGCGGAGGAGCTGTACGCCTTTCTGCACGAGCAGGGGGTGGAGCTGCAGGAAGACGAGGTGGAGGACGTGGAGCTGGACGACGGGGCGGAGATGGCGCTCTGCGAGTACCTGGCCGAGGACGAGGAAGCGCCCGACGAACCGCCGACGCTCTGGCTGACCGCGGTCGCAACCGCACCGGGGGCGCTGATCTTCGCCACCTACTCCGCCGCCGAGGCCGACGCCGAGCGGGAGCGGGACGCGGTGCGGGAGATCCTCCGCTCGCTCCGCTTCGAGGCGCCGCGGTAGCACCGCGGGGGAGGAGGCGATAGCTTGCCCACCCGCTCCACCGAACCGGCCACCCGCACCCCGAACAAACCCATGGCGCTTCAGCGCGGAGACCACCTCCCCGACCTGTCCCTCCCCGCCCACGACAACGAGATGGTATCGCTCGCGGAGCACGCGGCCGGGCACCCGCTGGTGGTGGTTTTCTTCCCCCTCGCCTTCACGAGCACCTGTACGGAGGAGATGTGCACGCTCGGGGACGACCTGAGCTCGTACCAGGCGCTCGACGCGCGAATGGTCGCGATCAGCGTCGACTCTCCCCGAGCGCTGGGGCGCTTTCGCGGCGAGTGCAACGCCGACTTCCCCTTTCTTTCCGACTTCAACCGTGAAGCCAGCCGCGCGTTCGGCGTGCTGCGCGAGGCTCCGCTCGGCCCGGGGCTGATGAACGTCTCCGATCGCTCGGCCTTTGTCTTCGACCGCGACGGCCGGGTGGTGTACGCGTGGCACTCGGTCAACCCCAGTCTGCTCCCTCCCTTCGATGAGATCAAAGGGGCGCTGCAGGAGCTTTAGCGTGCGGCGTCGAGGATCCCCTGCATGTCGGCATCGGTGTAGTAGTACGCCTCGTTGCAGAAGTGGCACACCACCTCGGTGGCGTCCGCGGTCTCCTCCTCGATGATTTGCGTGATCTCCTCGGCCCCCAGACTGACGATGGCGGACTCGAAGCGCTCGCGGGAGCAGGGGCAGTGGAAGCGGACCGGCTTGCGTTCCTGCAGCACGTACCCCTCGGGGAAGATCCTTTCCAGGATCCCCTCGGGGGTGAGGCCCTCGCGGATCAGCGTCGTGGGGTGCGGCAGTGCGGCGATCTTCGCCTCGATCTCCTGGATCTCAGCGTCTTCCAGCCCCGGAAGGAGCTGCACCAGAAAGCCGCCCGCCGCCTCCACCTCCCCGGACGGCAGCACGAACACACCGATCCCCACGGCGGAGGGGGTCTGCTCACTGCGGGCGAGGTAGTACGCCAGGTCGTCCCCGATCTCCCCCGACTGCAGCTCCACCGTTCCCTGGTAGGGCTCGCGCATCCCGAGGTCCTTGGTGACCGACAGGTACCCGTCGGTGCCGACGACCCCGGCCACGTTCAGCTTGCCGGGGTGGAGCGACTCCGAGTCGGCGTGAGGGTTGCTCGCCATTCCGCGGACGTCCCCACGTCCGTTGGCGGTCGCGAAGATGCGGCCGGCCGGACCGCCCCCCCGCACCTCCACCGTCAGCAGCTGCTCTTCCTCCTTGAGCGCGGCCGCTCCCAACAGCAGCGCTCCCATCGCGGTGCGCCCCACCGCCGCGGATACGGCCGGAAAGGTGTCGTGGCGCCGCTGCAGCTCGGCCACGACACCGGTGGCGTTCAGTGCAAAGGCCCGAACCCGCTCCCCCAGGGCGGTGGCGCGGATCAGGTACTCGGGGCTCTCGGTCCCGTGGGTCATCCGCTGTATCTCCTTGCTCTCGAATGGCTTTCCACGATCGCCGGCCGCCGTGTTGGCAACCCATACACCGATTTCCGCGGGAGGATTCAGCCGGGCGGAAGCGGCAGCACCCGCCGCTCGTGCCGCATGCGCCGATGTTTCATTCCGCCACGAATACCCCTGCCTTGCGGAGCCGGCGCACCAGCGCCGTACGCGCCTTGGAGGTGGAGTCCGGCGCCTCCAGGACGGTGGGGGTGATCGGGCGGATGCTCCCCCCGCTCGCGGCGTGTACCCGGGCGGCGGTCTCGGCGTCGGGGCACTCCACCAGCAGAACCCGGCGGGTCGTGACACGCCGTACGGCGGCGAGCCAGTCGCGGATCTGCCGCTCCACGTTTTCCGGCAGCGCCCGGGAGGAGGCGCCGCGAAGGGTGCCGAGAAGCCCTTCCGCATCGCCCCCCGCCTCGGCGGCGGCGAGCACCGAGGCGCGGGTGATCCGAAACAGGACTCCGACCCCCGACCCCACCCGCTCGGCGAAGCGGGCGAGCTGCGCCTCCAGCTGCGGCGAAGGGGTGAGAAACACCACCTCGAAGTTGGGCTGGACGACGACCTCCGCCTCCCCCGTGTAGCCGTACTCGAAGGTGTCGGCGGCGCCCAGCAGGTAGCGTCCCACCTCGGCCAGGGTGAAGCAGAACTCCCCCTCCGCGGTGCGTCCCAACCGGACGCCGCCCAGCGGAGCAAGGCGGGCAAAGAGAAAGATCCGCACCATCTCTCCCCACAGCCGCTCCCACTCCGCGCGCCCGTGCAGACGGCCGCCCCGGGTCGCGCCGCTGCGATCCACCCCCCTCGCCAGAAACGGGTTGGCCTCCCGGCGGGCGTGCTCCAGAAAGGCGTCCAGCGGCACCCACTCCTCCGCGGGGGTGGAAAGAAAACGCTCGGTCAGCGCCGAGCGCAGATCCCAGCGAGACTTCGACGTCGCGAGATCGAAGTGCAGGGGAAAGAAATCCCACTCCCGGTCTTCGGCGTACCACGAGGGAGGGTTGCGTTGCGGGGACTTCCGCAGAGGATCGACGAGCGCCGCCAGCCGCTCCCGATCGGAGCCGGCGAGCCAGCGGGTCCCCTTGCGGGTGGGGACGAGCCGCAGATCCTCGCCCGGCTCCCCGCGCGCTTCGGCGAAGCGCAGGCCGCGCAGCAGAAAGGCGGCCTCGTCCGCGCGATCGTCCGCGTCCCGCTCGATTTCCTGGGGGAGCCAGGGGGGAAGGGCGAGCAGCCGGGCGCCGATCGCCTGCCGCGTGCGGGCGAAGAGCGCGAAGTCGTTCCCACGCAGCCGCAGCGGCTCGGCGACGGCCGCGACCAGCACCGTGG
>JALZKG010000283.1 GCA_030859365.1 Gemmatimonadota bacterium | reverse complement strand
ATGCAGGGTCGGCCCGCACATACCCGGCGCGGCCGGTTCGCTTCCCCGCCCCACGCAGCTGCAGGTTGCACCGTTCATGACCGTTCGCTCCCATCTTCGTCGCCGATTCGCTCTCGCCCCTGTCCTCCTCGTCGCAGCGTGCGGGCAGATCTCCGCGGAAGCGGAAAACGCCGCGATGGCCGCGGCGGGATCCTCCTTTCTCGCTGACGCGGCCGTGGCGCAGCAGCCGGGCGCGGACGCCGCGCAGGCACCTGCTCCACCCCGGGCGCCGAGGGACGCGGCTCCCGCGGTGATCCGGGGGATCTACGTGAACGCGTACGTCGCCGGCTCGCCGGCCCGGCTCGGCAAGCTGCTCGACCTTGCCGCAACCACGGAGATCAACACCTTCGTGGTGGACGTAAAGGATGAGGACGGGATCCGCTACCGCAGCGAGTACCCGCTCGCGATGGAGGTGACGCACCGCAAGAGCATCCCGGTCGCGGATCTGCGCGCCCTGGTCGACACGCTCCACGCCCACGGGTTGCACTCGGTGGCCCGGGTGGTGGTCTTCAAGGACCGCCGCCTTTCCGGCACAAAGCCGGAATGGTCCATCCTCACCCCCGACGGCGGCCTGTGGCGGGACCGGGAGGGGGTGAGCTGGGTCAGCCCCTGGAATCCGGAGGTGTGGGAGTACAATATCCGTGTCGCGGAGGAGGCGGCGCGGGCTGGCTTCCGCGAGGTCCAGTTCGACTATGTCCGCTTCCCGGAGGCGTACCGCAGCCTTCCGCCGCAGGTGCACCCCCACGCCCGAGGCGAACGCACGGACGCAATTGCCGGATTCCTGGCGGAGGCACGGCGGCGTCTGCACCCGCTGGGAGCCTCGGTCTCCGCGGATGTGTTCGGGCTTTCGATGAACGAGGCGGGCGACGTGGGGATCGGGCAGCAGTGGGAGGAGATCGCGGGCGTGGTGGACCACGTCCTCCCGATGGTGTACCCGTCGCACTACTTCCCCACCCACCTCAGGGGGGTGCCGCGCCCGAACCGGATGCCGTACGAGACGGTGCAGCGCTCGGTGGGGATGGGGGTGATCCGCAACGAGCGGCTTCAGGCAGCCGGAACCGCGCGTCCGGCGCGGATCGTCCCCTGGCTGCAGGCGTTCGACGCCCCCTGGGTGGACCGGACCTACCCCTATGGACCCGAGCAGCTGCGAGCCCAAACCCGGGCGGTGTACGACCTCGGCCTGGAAGACTGGATCCTCTGGCACCCCGGTTCCCGCTACGATCAGGTGGCGGCGGGGTTGGAGCCGAGCGATGCCCGCCGCGCCCGGAGCTTTGTTCCATCGGACGATCTGGTGGCCTCGGTGGACGGCTTCGAAACGCAGCGCGCCCGGCGCCAGGCGGAACGGATCGCGTCCTCGCGCTGAACGGCCACGCTGGATGATGGGAGGGCCGCCCCGAATGGGCGGCCCTCCCTGCGTTTATCCATCCGGCAGAGACTCCCGCCGGAGGATCGCCTCCACCCGGTCCGCCAGCCTCGGGTCCCGCGGCACGCGCGCAAGGTAGAACTCGTCGTAGTACGCTTGGATAAAGCCCGCCACCGGAGTCGCGATCAGTGCCCCGACCAGCCCGAAGGCGCTCACCATCGCCAGCGTCACGAAGAGCAGGAAAACGGGGTGGAGCGCCATCGTGGCCGCCTGGACGCGGGGCGCGACGAAGTTCCCTAGCAGCTCGCTGATTCCCCAGTAGAACAGCCCCACCCAGAGCGCCTTCATCGGGTCGATGGAGAGAGCGATCAGCACCGGCGGGATCAGCATCAGGTAGAAGCCGAGGCGGGGCACCAGATCGGCGAAGAAGGTGAACACGGCCCACACCAGCGCTCCCGGGATCCCCAGGTAGTGGAGGACGAAGAAGGCGGGCACCGCCTTCATCCCGCTGATCAGCGCGCTGGAATAGACCCACCCGACCACCATGCGCGAAGCGCGGGCGAAGGCGCGAGTTCCCGGATCGCGAAGACCCGGCGGGAGCGCTCCGACGTAGGCGCGGACCAGCGGGCGGGGATCCGCCACCATGTAAAGGACGACGCTAAGCAGGACCAGGCCGAGAACCAGCAGGACAAGCAGGGAAAGGCCGTATCGCCAGACGTCCCCCAGCGCGCCGAGCAGCCACGCCATGAGTTGCGAGACCGCGCCCTCGTCGGGGCGAAGCTGCCGCTCGAGCTCTGGGTAGTCGCCGAGGAAGCGGGTGATCCGCGCCGTCAGCGCGGCGGCGTATCCGGGGAGCGCCTGCACCAAGGTCGTCATCTCCCGGACGAGCCGCGGCAGGGTGAGCCAGCCGAGCAGCCCCACCACCGACAGGAGCACGGCGAAGACGAGCAGCGTCGCGGCCACCCGCGGCACCCGCCTCTGCTCCAGCCATGTGACCGGTGCGTTTAGCGCCAGCGCGAGGACCAGCGCGAGGGTGAAGAAGAGGAGAACGCCGGTGATCCGGTGCAGAAACCAGAGCAGCACCAGAATCCCGGCCGCGAGGAGGATGGCCCGGGAGAGCGCCCCGAAAAGGTCACGCGCCTGCTGATTCATCGCGTCGACGCGGTGCGGCGCAGCAGGTTGTGCACCCAGGTCAGGTACTCGTTGTTGATGGCGATCAATCCTTCTTCGGTGGTCCACCAGTCGCTTTCGTCGAACCGCGTGTCGCGCACCGGCCACATCAGCAGCCGCACCGGCATGTCTCCGAGCTCGCGCCGCAGCCACCAGCGGGTGCGGCGGGTGTGGTAGCCGCTCGTCACCACCAGGATGCGGTCGGCGGGGTTGCGCTGGAGGTACGCGCGGAGGGCGTGCGCCTCCTCCTGGGTGCTCGTCACGCCGCGCGGGGTGCTGAGCACCGTGACGGCCGAGTCGGGGACGTGGAGGCGGCGCAGCACGGCGAGCGCCGCAGCGGTCTGGTCGTCGCAGATCCCTAGCGACTCCGCGGGGTTGCGCGACACCTGCGCGAGAACGACGCGGGGCGCAAGGCCGCGGTGGTACAGCGTCGCAGCGTGGAAGGGGCGGGCGCTGGGGCGCCCGTTCAGCAGAAAGACGAAGTCGACGGGCGCGGCGGCGTCCTCCACCACCAGCGCTCCCGCCACGCCGCGCAGGATCGGGCGATGCAGGAGGACGACGGTGAGCCCGAGAAGGAGCACGACCGCCGCGGCGCGCGCCAACCGTCTCCCCGGCTTCGGCCGAGTAGGGAAGGACGTCACGCCCGCACCGGCCGGGTGCGGCTCGCTCAACGAATCTTAAGCAGGCTCACAGCTCCATCTCCGCCGCCATCAGCTCTTCCGCGCTCTCCCTGCGGCGCACCAGGCGCGCTCCGTCGCCGTCCACCAGCACCTCCGCGGGGCGGGGGCGCTGGTTGTAGGTGGAGGCCATCGAGAAACCGTAGGCGCCGACGGTGTGCACCGCAACCAGCTCCCCCGGCTGCACCTCCTCCACGTCCCGGTCCAGCGCCAGAAAGTCCCCGGTCTCGCAGATAGGACCGACCACGTCGGAGCGGACCAGCGCGCGGCCGGGGGTCCGCTCCACCGGCTCCACGGCGTGGAAGCCGGAGTAGTGGCTGGGCCGGAGCAGGTCGTTCATCCCCGCGTCGGTGATGACGAAGCGCCTGCCTCCGCTCTGCTTCACGTAGAGAACGCGGGCGAGCAGCACGCCCGCGTGCCCCACCAGGAAGCGCCCGGGCTCCACCACCAGCCGCATCCCGGAGGCGATCACCTCCGGAAGAATCGTTTCCGCGAACGCGACCGCGGAAATCCCCGGCTCCCCGTCGTACGAGATGCCGAGACCGCCGCCCATGTCGAGCAGCTCCAGCGCCATGCCGTCCGCCGACAGCTCGCCGACGAGCGCGAGCACCTGGCGGAGCGCGCGTCCGTATGGCTCCGGCTCCAGGATCTGCGAGCCGATGTGCACGTCGACGCCACGCACCCGGACACCCGGCAGCCCGGCCGCCTCGCGATAAAGGTCCCGCGCCTGCTCCATGGGGATGCCGAACTTGCTCGCCGCGTGGCCGGTGCGGGTGTACGCGTGCGGGGTCGGGGAGTCGATGTCCGGGTTGATCCGCAGCGAAACCGGCGCCCGCGTGCCCGCAGCCTCCGCGAGGTCGGACAGGGCGTGCAGCTCGCCGCGCGACTCCACGTTGAAGGCGAGGATCCCCGCCCGCAACGCCGCAGCCATCTCGGTCACCGTCTTCCCGACCCCGCTGAAGACGATCCTACCCGCGGGTATCCCCGCGTGCAGAGCCCGCTCCAGCTCCCCGCCGGAAACGATGTCCGCGCCGGCTCCCATCTCGGCCAGCGTGCGGAGCACGGCCAGGTTGCCGTTCGCCTTCACGGAGTAGGCGATCAGGTGCGGCACGGGGGTCAGCGCCCGCTCCAGCTCCTCGTAGGCGCTGCGGATCGAGGCGGCACTGTACACGTACAGCGGCGTGCCCCAGCGGACCGCCAGCCCTTCGAGCGGCACCCCTTCGCAGTGAAGGGCGGTTCCGGAGCGGGGAAACGCGGCGGCGCGCACCGAAGCGCTCAGTACGCCCGGGCCCACAGGGCCTCCGCCTGCGCAGCACCGCCGCAGGCGATGCACCTCGTCGGCGCCTCCGGAGAACGGAACTCTTCGAACGGGAGCACGCGGATGGTCGCCCGGGTTTCCTCCTTGACCCGCACCTCGCACTCTTCCGAGCCGCACCACCCCGTGTACACG
>JALZKG010000268.1 GCA_030859365.1 Gemmatimonadota bacterium | reverse complement strand
CCCCGCCGATGGCGCCGTAGTTCACCGCGTCGTCCGCCGCCAGGTCGAAGAAGGGGGGCTGCAGGATGGCGGCCGGGAAGACGATCTCGTTCATGGTGGACGAGTAGTAGGCGTTCACCGTCTGCGGCGTCATCCCCCATTCGGTCCGGTCGATCGGCTTGCCGAGGCGGTCGACCATCCGTGCGAAGCCGAAGCGGTTCGCCCGCATCGCGTTGCCGGCCGCGTCACCGGCGCGGACCTCGAGCGCGGAGTAGTCGCGCCACCGGTCCGGGTAGCCGATCTTGGTGTTGAAGCGGGCGAGCTTCGCCTGCGCCTGCACCTTGGTCTCCGGGCTCATCCACTCCAGCTCGTCGATCCCCTGCCGGAAGGCGACCATCAGGTTGTCCACCAGCTGCTGCATCCGGGCGCGCGCCTCCGGCTGGAAGTTGCGCTCCACGTACATCCGTCCCACCATCTCGCCCATCCCACCCTGCACCGCGCCCACTCCGCGCTTCCAGCGGGGACGCTCCTCCTGCACCCCCTGCAGCTCGCGGCTGCGGAAGTCGAAGTGGGCCTGCACGAAGGGGCGGCTCAGCACGGGCGCGTACGAGTCGAGCAGCTTGAAGCGCATGTACTGCTTCCAGGTGTCGAGCGGCGTGCCCGCCAGCTCGCGGCTCAGCGCCTCCAGGTAGTCCGGCTGGCGGACGACGACCGCGGGCGTGCCTGCACCACCCGCGGCACGTAGAAAGGGCGTCCAGGCGAAGCCGGGCGTCGTGGCGTCCAGCTCGGCGACGCTGCGGAGATTGTAGGTGGCCTCGCGGTCGCGGTTGCGGACGCGGTCCCAGTGGCTGCCGGCGAGCTTGGTCTCCAGCGCGACGATCGCCTGCGCGGCCGCGGCCGGGTTGCGCTCGCCGCCAAGACGGAGCAGCTGCTCCACGTAGCGCCCGTAGGCCGCACGCGTTTCGGCGAACTTCTCGCCCTCGTTGAAATAGTAGTCGCGGTCCGGCAGCCCGAGACCGGACTGGCTGACGTAGGCGATGTAGCGATCCGCCCGCCGGGCGTCCTGGCCCACGGAAAAGCCGAACGGGGTCTGCACCCCGATCCGCTGCAGGTGCGCGAACTGCTCCGGCAGAGCGGCCCGGTTCCGCAGCTTCGCGATGCGGTCCAGCTCCGGGCGCAGCGGCCGGACCCCCAGCGCCTCGATGCGCGCGATGTCCATGTAGCTGCGGTAGAAGTCGCCCACCTTCTGCGCGTCCGAACCCCTCGGGCGGTTGGGCGCGGCCGCGGCCTCCTCGATGATGGTGCGAAGCGCTGCCTCGCTCCGGTCCGCCAGCTCGGTGAAGGAGCCGTAGCTGGAGCGGTCCGCGGGGATCGGCGTCCGCTGCAGCCAGCCGCCGTTCACGTAGCGGAAGAAGTCGTCCTGCGGCCGCACGCCGCGGTCGAAGTTGGCGGCATCGACATCGGGCGCACGCGCGCCGGCCTGGATGCTGCTACCCGTCTGGGCCTGGAGCCCGCCCGCGAGGGTGCCGACGAGCAGCCAGCCGCCGAGGGTGGCGACGAGCCAGCGAGGCCGGGGTTGGTTTGAGCGATACATTCGGATCTTCTCATCGGGTGGAAAACACGTCAAAGCGTCCGTGTCCTAACCCCCTGCGCACCATGGGTTCCGAGGCAGCCAAACAGGCGTTTGTCTCCGGCGGCGGAACGGACCCGAAGGCGACCTCCCGGGCCTGCCGGGTGATGCACGCCATTCTTCGGGGGTGCATGAGCCCCGGCAGGCGGGCGGCGGCGCTCCTTGACAGACGGCCGCGAAGCCGCTACGGAGTAGTGAACGCGCGGGGCGCCGTTTCTCCGGCGTCCGGGCGCACCCCGTCGGTTCCTCGAAGCCGGTTTCTCGAAGCCATGGACCCTCACGTGGATACCCAGGATCCCACCACGGCCGCGATCCTCGTCGTCGACGACCAGGATGCGAACGTGGAGCTGCTGGAAAGTATTTTGAGAGACGACGGCTACCTGAACGTGCGGAGCACCACGGATTCCCGCCGGGTGATCCCCCTCTTCCAGGAGCGGGCACCGGACCTGATCCTGCTGGACCTGCACATGCCTCACCTGGACGGCTTCGCCGTGATGCGGCAGCTTGCGGAGCACATTCCGGAAGAGTCGTTTCTACCCATCGTGGTGCTGACCGCCGACAGCACCCCTGAGGCGAAGCGGCGCGCGCTCTCCGGGGGGGCGCACGACTTCCTGACCAAGCCGCTGGATCAGACCGAGGTGAGCCTGCGCATCCGCAACCTGCTGAGGACCCGCTCGCTTCACCTGCAGCAGCAGACCGCCCGCGAAAAGGCGGAGGCCGCGGAGCGCAGAGCGGCCTTTCTCGCGGAGGCGAGCCGGGTTCTCGCCACCTCGTTCGACTATCAGACCACCATCGCCAAGCTCGCGCGGCTGGCCGTTCCACAGCTTGCCGATATCTGCGTCGTGGACGTGCTCGAACCCGACGGCCGCTACCTGCAGCTCGGCGTGGCAGCCGTCGATCCGGCGAAGGAAGCGGTGCTGCGGCAGGCGGCGCCGGTGGATGGCTCGCGCGAGCACCCGCTGGACGCCGTGTTCCGTCGCGGGGAGCCGCTACTCCTGCCCGAGGTTTCGGAGGAGGCGTTGGAAG
The DNA here is from genome assembly GCA_030859365.1 of Gemmatimonadota bacterium. Classification (GTDB taxonomy): domain Bacteria; phylum Gemmatimonadota; class Gemmatimonadetes; order Longimicrobiales; family Longimicrobiaceae; genus JALZKG01. The sequence continues at coordinate 2,878 of JALZKG010000268.1, read as the reverse complement.
GGATCCTCGGCGGCGACCGTTCGCGCGCGCTGATGGAGCGACTCCAGCCGCGCTCGGCGATGGTCGTTCCGCTGCAGGCGGCGGAGCGGCCAGTGGGCTGGCTGACGCTGGTCTGCTCCGAGTCCGGGCTTGGGTACGGCCCCGAAGAGCTGGCGCTGGCGGAAGCGCTCGCCGGCCGCGCCGCGCTCGCGGTGGAGAACGCGCGGCTGTTCCTGCAGGCGCAGGAAGCCACCCGCGTCCGGGATGAGACGCTCGCGGTGGTCGCTCACGATCTGCGCAATCCGCTCAGCACCATCACCATGGGCTCTTCGCTGCTGCTCGAGGAGACGGTCGGTGACCCCGGTCGCGCCGAGCAGCACCAGCACCTGCTCATCATCCTACGTTCCGCGGAGTGGATGAACCGGATGATCGAGGATCTGCTCGACGTGACACGGATGGAGAGCGGCGGGTTCCATCTGCAGCGCCGCGCCGAGGCCGTCCCGGCGCTTCTCGACGAAGCCCTCGCCATGCTGGAGCCCATCGCCGCGGCGCAGGGGATCCATGTGGAGCGGGAGATCGGCGATGCCTGCCCCTCCATCTGGGTGGATGGGGCGCGCTTTCTTCAGGTGGTGTCGAACCTGGTGGGCAACGCCATCAAGTTCACCCCCCGCGACGGGTGGATCCGGCTGGGAGTCCGCCCACAGCAGGGGGAGGTGCGCTTCAGCGTGTCGGACACGGGTCCGGGGATCCCCCCGGAGCAGCTCCCCCACATCTTCGGGCGCTTCTGGCAGGCGCACCGTGCGGACCGACGGGGGATCGGCCTCGGGCTGGGGATCGCAAAGGGGATCGTGGACGCCCACGGGGGGCGGATCTGGGTGGAAAGCGTGTTCGGCGAGGGGAGCACCTTTTACTTCACCGTCCCCCCGGCGGACGCAACGGCCGAGCTGCCCGTCTAGGCCGAGCAGCTGACCACGAGCCCGCGTCCCCAGTCCGGCGGCGGGGCGGCGTAGCGCTCCATCCCCGGCTGCTCGGCGAAGGGATCGGCGAGCAGCGCCCGAAGCCGCTCCACTTCGGCGAAGTCGCCAGCCTCCGCCTGCTCGATGGCGCTCTGCGCCAGGTAATTGCGCAGAACGTACCTGGGGTTGGCGCGGTCCATCCGCTCCCGGCGCTCCGCGGCGTCGCTGCCCTCCGCGGTCAGACGCGCGCGGTACACGTCCGCCCAGCGCCCCCACCCCTCGCGGTCCCCAAACAGGTCGCGCAGGGCAGTGTTCGGAGCGGCTTTATCCCCCTGGAAGCCGCCGAGCGCGCGGAAAAAGAGGGTGTAGTCGACACCGTTGGAGGCGAGCAAGCCGAAGAGGCCGGACACCAGCTCCTCGTCCCCCTCCCGCTCCTCGCGCAGCCCCAGCTTGGCGCGGAGCCGTTCCATGTAGAAGGCCACGTAGGTGGGCTCGTACGCGTCCAGCGCCGCCTGGACGTCCTCCCGCGTCATCAGGGGCAGCAGCGCGTGGCCGAGCGCCGCAAGGTTCCACAAGCCGATCCCCGGCTGCTGGAGAAAGGCGTAACGCCCCGCGGGATCCGAATGGTTGGGGATGAACTCCGGGTCGCAGTCGTCCAGAAAGCCGAACGGGCCGTAGTCGAGCGTCAGGCCGAGGATGGACATGTTGTCCGTATTCATCACCCCGTGCGCGAAGCCCACCTCCTGCCAGCGCGCGATCAGGCGCGCCGTGCGCACGGTCACCTCATGAAAAAACTTCGGGTAGCGGTCCGCGGCTCCGGAAAGCTCCGGAAAGTGCGGTCGATGACGTAGTCGGCGAGCGTCCGCAGATGCTCGCTCTCCCCTCGGAAGGCGAACACCTGGAAGGAGCCGAAGCGGACGTGGCTCGGCGCCATCCGCACCAGCAGCGCGCCGCGCTCCACCACCTCGCGCCGCACCGGCGTGTCGCTCGCCACGATGCAGAGGGCACGGCTGGTGGGGATGCCCAGCCCGTGCATCGCCTCGCCGCAGAGGTACTCCCGGACGGTGGAGCGCACCACCGCCCGGCCATCGAAGCCGCGCGAAAAGGGTGTGGGGCCCGCACCCTTGAGATGCAGGTCCCAGCGCCCGCCGTCGTCGCTTACCACCTCACCCAGCAGGATCGCCCGTCCGTCACCCAGCTGCGGAACAAAGCTGCCGAACTGGTGCCCCGCGTAGAGCATGGCGATGGGCTCGGCGCCGGGGATGGGGAGCTCGCCGTTCAGCCGACGGGCGAAGTCGGGGTCGTCCGCCTCGGCCGGGTCCAGGTCGATCAGGGCCGCGGCGTCTGGGTTGAAGCTCGCGAGCCGCGGTCGGTCGAGCGGAGTGGGGGCGACGCGGGCAAAGAACGACGGGGGGAGGCGCGCGTACGAATTGTCGAACCGGATCTCTTCGAGGGATTTCATCCGGCGTGGTACCACCCCTCCGGTGGGAAGTGCCTTCCGCTACTTCGGTTCCCACACCACCACGGTATCCACGATCTTGTCGTGAAGCGCCTGGCGGTTGCGGTCGCGGACGATGAGGAAATAGTCGAGCAGACCGGTGAACACGCCGGCCAGGTAGCCCCCGAAGCGCTCGAACGCCACCCACCAGGTGATCGGCGTGCCGTCCAGCCGTACCACCCGGATCCCGAGCAGGCGCTTGCCCGGCGTTTGCCCGTGCCACAGCACCAGAAAGCCGGTGAAGTACAGCGCAGCCCACCCGAAACCGATCCCCAGCTCGTCGGCCACGGTGCGGATCAGCGACACGATCCCGCCGACCTCGTCCTCCGACGCCGCGCTCAGCTCGGAGCGGAGCTTGGCGTTCTGCTGGCGGAGCTGGTTCACCCGCGTCGCCAGCGCGCCCACGGTGTCGGCGACCAGCGTCCGCGCGAGCGCGGGCCGGGTC
>JALZKG010000233.1 GCA_030859365.1 Gemmatimonadota bacterium | reverse complement strand
ACCTGACGCTCCGCTCCGCGCCGCTCGACCTGTCGCGGGTCCTGCGCGAGGGGGTGTGGGAGCGGGTGCCGAGCGTGGTGCTCACCTCCGCGACGCTGGCGACGCAGGGGCACTTCCGCTTCATCCGGCAGCGGCTGGGGATCGGCCCCGACGAGGCCGAGCGACCTCCGACGGAGCAGGCGATCTTCCCGTCGCCCTTCGACTTCGCCGCCCAGTCGCTCCTGGTGGTCCCCACCGATCTTCCGCTCCCGTCCGGCGAGAGCGACCTGCGCTTCGACGAGGCGACGGTGCGCGCCACGCTGGAGCACGCGCGGATCTCCGACGGGGGCCTCTTCGTCCTCTTCACCTCGTACCGCGCCCTCCGTCACGTCGCCGGGGAGCTGCGTCGTCGTGGGGCGGACGCCACCTGGCCGCTCTTCGTGCACGGCGAAGCGCCGCGCGCGCGGCTGGTGGAGCGCTTCACAACGTCGGGGCGAGGGATCCTGCTGGGGACGGTTTCCTTCTGGGAGGGGGTCGACGTCCCCGGCCACCCGCTGCGCGGGCTGGTCATCCCCCGTCTCCCCTTCAAGGTCCCCTCCGAGCCGGTGACCGCCGCCCGCATCGAAGCGATCGAGGCGGCGGGGGGGAACTCGTTCGCCTCGTACATGCTGCCGCACGCCGCCATCCGCCTCAAGCAGGGCTTCGGTCGATTGATCCGCTCGCGGGAGGACCGGGGCGTGGTGCTGGTGCTCGACGGCCGCATCGCGAAGAAGAGCTACGGGCGCTACCTTGTCGATTCGCTCCCGCCCGCGCCGCTGGTGGCCGCCCCCTGGCGCGAGGCCCGCGAGGCGATGCTGCGCTTCTACGGCGCGCGGGAGGTGCGCCAGGCCGGCTGACCTTCCACCCCTCTTCTTACGATCCATGAAGCTCCCGGCTCCGTCCAAGATCGTCTGCGTCGGCCGCAACTACCTGGAGCACGCCCGCGAGCTCGGCAACGAGGTGCCGGAGCGGCCGCTCCTCTTCTTCAAGCCGCCGTCGGCGACCATCGCGAGCGGCGACGCCATCGTCCTCCCGCCGGAGTCGGTGCGCGTCGAGCACGAGGGGGAGATCGCGGTGGTGATCGGAACGCGCGCGCGCCACGTGGCCGAGGAGCGGGCGCTGGAGCACGTCGCCGGCTACGCGGCGCTGAACGACGTGACCGCGCGCGACCTGCAGAAGAGCGACGGCCAGTGGGCGCGGGCCAAGGGCTTCGACACCTTCTGTCCCCTGGGTCCCCTCGCTCCGGCCGAGGGTGTGGATCCGGCCGCCATCCGGGTGCGCTGCCGCGTCAACGGGGAGCTGCGCCAGGAGGGAAGCTCCGCGCAGATGGCGTTCTCCATCCCCTTCCTGATCTCCTACATCTCCGGCATCATGACGCTGGAGCCGGGCGATGTGATCGCGACCGGTACCCCCGCCGGCGTCGGCCCGCTCCGCGAAGGCGACACGGTGGAGGTCGAGGTGGCGGGGATCGGCACCGTCCGCAACCCGGTCCACGCCTCGTCGTAGTCCGACGCACCCGCTCCGATTCCCAACCGCCCCCCACCGCCCATGCCCGAGCTTTCCCGCCGACTCCAATCGCTCCCGCCCTACCCGCAGGGCGACATCCCCGCCATCAAACGCGAGCTGCGGGCGCGGGGCGTGGACGTGATCGACCTGGGCGCCGGCGACGCGGATCTCCCCCCGCCGCCCGAGGCGGTGGCCGCGCTGTGCGGCACCGCACCGGACCCGGTCAACTCGCGCTACGCCTTTCAGCAGGGGATACCCGAGCTGCGCGACGAGATCGTCGGCTTCATGCGGCGGCGCTTCGGGGTGGAGGTGGATCCGGTCCGGGAGGTGGCTCTGCTGGTGGGCTCCAAGGAGGGGATCTTCCACCTCCCGCTCGCGCTGCTCGACGCGGGCGACATAGCCATCATCCCCGATCCCGGCTACCAGCCGTACCTGGGTGGTGCCGTGCTCGCCGGCGGGGAGTCGTACCTGGTGCCACTGCGGCCGGAGAACGGCTTCCTCGTGCCGCTGGATGACATCCCCTCCGACGTGGCTCGGCGGGCCAAGATCCTGTACCTCAACTATCCGAACAACCCGACCGCCGCTTCGGCACCGCGCTCGTACCTGGAGGAGGTGGTGCGCTTCTGCCGGGAGCACGACATCGTCCTCGCCTACGACAACGCGTACTCCGAGCTCGCCTTCGGGGAGCTGCCGCCCTCCATCCTGGAGATCCCGGGCGCGCGGGAGGTGGCGATCGAGTTCTTTTCGCTCTCCAAGACGTACAACATGACGGGCTGGCGCGTCGGCTGGGCGGCCGGCAACGCGGATCTCGTCGGCGCTCTGCTGCGGGTCAAGGCGCTGAGCGACACGGGGGCGCCGCTCTTCATCCAGCACGCCGCCGCCGCGGCGCTGCGGTGTCACGACGCGTGGTTCCCGGCGAACCGCGAAACCTTTCGACGCCGCAGGGATGCGGCGGTGGAGGCGCTGCGCGGCGCCGGGCTCCCGGTGGAGGTTCCGAACGCGACCATGTACCTGTGGGTTGCGCTCCCAGGTGGCGAACCGTCCATGGATTTCGCCCGCCGCCTGCTGCTGGAACAGGGCGTCGCCGTCATGGCTGGCGCGGCGCTCGGGGCGGGAGGGGAGGGGTTTTTCCGCATCGCGCTCACCGCGTCGGAGGAGCGGCTGCGCGAGGCGGCGGCGCGGATCGGCCGAGCGCTGTGAGAGTTAAGAAGAAAACGGTTGGCCGAGCTAAGCGTGCCATAGGGTCCTGAGGGTCCGTCACAATCCCACGGCTGGTGCGTCATGTCTTTACCCTAAGTTGAGCGATTCGGGCGTGTAGAGCCCTGTGCGTGAGTCATTGTCGAGCTACAGCCGGCCACAAGGTCGCATCCGGGCCGTTATAGCCGGTCAACAACTGGGATTTCCGGGTCGAACC
>JALZKG010000203.1 GCA_030859365.1 Gemmatimonadota bacterium | reverse complement strand
AAACACGACGATGCCGACGACCGCCAGCATCGCGTTGAACGGGTCTCCGCCGAAGCGCGGCAGGGGGGGCAGGGTGCGCGCGCCGCCGCTGCGGGCGGACGGCGTGCGGCGCTTGTCTCCGCTGGGGAGAAGGTTGATTTCGATCACGGTGGTGTCCCGCTCAGGCTGCGGGTCGGAGGGCGAGGCCGACCGGAAGCATCAGCATCGGCGCCATCTCGCCCACGGGGAAGGAGGTTTCCGTGCCCGGGCGGACGCGGAGGCGCTGCAGGGGGTTTGCGATCTCCGTCCGCGTGCCGAGGCGCGCGGCGACGGTCTCCACGAGACCCGGGATGCTCGCCCCGCCGCCGCAGAGAAAGACGCGGCCAAGGCGGGCACCGTCGCCCTCCCCCATCGAAAGAAAGGCGGCGGCCCGCTCGATCCCCACCGCGAGCTCTTCGCCGCCCTCGGCGAGGGTGGCGGCGTACTCCCCCGCCTGGTCGGAGCGACCCTCCACCACCGCCTCCGCCTCGTCGGCGCTCAGGCGGTGGGTGCGTCGCAGCTCCTCGCGGAGCCGCCGGGAGCCGAAGGGAAGGTCCCGCGTCAGCACCGGGACACCGCCCTGCGAGATGTTCACCGTCGACACCTCATGGCCCACGTTCACCAGGGCACTCGTCCCCTCCATCGCTTCCGGGTAGTTGTACGCGAAGGCGTTGTGGAGCGCGAAGGCATCGACGTCGATGATCGAGGGACCCACGCCGGCGTCCCGGAGCAGCGACACCCGCTGCTCCACCAGGTCGCGCTTGGCGGCCACCAGCAGCACGTTCATCTGCAGACCGTCGTCCAGCGGGTCGAGGATCTGGAAGTCGAGCTGCACGTTCTCCATATCGAAGGGGACGTACTGCTCGGCCTCCCAGCGGATCACCTCGCGCGCCTCGGCCTCCTTCATTCGGTCCATCAGGATGCGCTTGACGATCACGTCGCGCCCTCCCACGGAGGTCACCACGCTCTTCAGCTTCAGGCCCGCGCCATCCAACAGGGTCTTGACGGCCTGCACGACGAGCTGCGGGTCCATCACCTCACCCTCCACGATGGCGTCCGCGAAGAGCGGTGTGTGGGACAGGTGTACAAGCTCGGGCTGGGGCCCGGAGTGGTCGATGACGGCCAGCTTGACGAATCCGCTGCCGATGTCGAGCCCGACCGAGCGCTTGTTGCGCCGGGGAAAGGAGATCATGCCGAACCGAGGGTGCCGGATGGAGTGGGCCGAAGAACGGGGAGGGTCCAACGGGCGGCGGGCGCCGCCTGATTTCGTGGGGTGACCACAAGGATACGCTCACGGGGAGAGCGCGTCAAGAGCACGCCGCGGCGGCCGGCGCCATCGCGCCTGGCGGAGGGGAGACAAAGCTGCGGAGCGACTGGGGGCATTTGCCCGATCCGGTCTCTTCGGCGGCTCGACTGGCATGGCGAGCGACGCTTGGTCGACTCTGCTCGCGGTAGCCTCGGGGCTTTGCGTCCCCGTCTTTCGACGGGTTTGCCGTGCGGGGGAAGGCCCGGCCAAGCGGTGCCGGGTGGAGGTACCGGCGCGTGTCAGCCGGCAGAGTCGCTACAGTGCGAAAGGTGGTCCAGCGGAGTGGAGATTTGCAGAGTGCTGCGGTGCAACGGTTTAGCTAGGAAGATGTAGCGCAGAAGGTGGGTCGGGGTGGGGCGGAATGCGAAGGAGCGGGCACTTTGCACCGGCCGCGGCTGGAGGGCCGCGGCCGGCGCGAGGGGCCTACCGAACCAGCTCGTACCAGGCGAAGGTGGGGTTCTGATCTGGAACCTGCCATTGCGGATTCGAAAGCTGCTTGTTGTTGTACGCGTCCTGTGCTTCGGTGACCGCGCAGCGGTTGTAGCGGATCACGGCGTTGCCCGAGGTTTCGCTGATCTCGTTGGTCTTGCTGGTTGGCACCTCGTTGAAGGCCGCCACCGCCCCTTCGATCTTCGCCGTTCCCTGCGCGGTCCCCTTGATCGAGAGCGTTCCCTCCACAAGGATGATTCCTTTGAACGTGAAGTTTCCCTGGATCTCAAGATGGCCGCCAAGCACGATCAAAATTCCCTGCCCGTAATCGCCGGTGATCTGCACCGTTTTCCCCGACAGGGAACCAGCGTCGATCGCTACCATCGGAAAGCGAGCCGTGCTCCCGACAGGACAGGTAAGACCGACCCCTGCGGGGCATCCCCAGTTGTAGCTGGAGGTGTCCGGGTGGGTCGCGGTGATCTTGATGCTGCTCTTGTAGTCCGGCTTGCCGTAGCGCGAACCGAACTTGATGTCGGCGTTCTGGGCGTACTCCACCAGCGTCTTGTTCTGCAGGATATACTTGCGGAACTCGGTGGCATCAAGGGTGCTCTTCTCGACGCCACCCTCTACTTTGGCACTTCCGGAGATATCCACGGTCGTGCCGTCTGCGTGGGTGATCGCCCTGTCGCCGGTCTGCGTATCGGCGCACATGGTCGATTTGCTCACGACCTCCGAGTTGCCGGTGATCTTCGCGCTGCCCCCGAGGTTCAGGCCAGAATTGATCTGCAGATCCATCTGCGTGATCGTACTCGTCAGGCGAACGAGGCTGCTGATCGTCCGGCCACGAGGCCTGCCGCCGCCGTCGAGCGGCGTCGCCGCTACGGAGACGTAGGCGGACGGACCGGCCGGCGCACCGGGGCTGGGCATCCGCAGCACCTCGGCGACGTCGACCTGCACCTGCCGGGCGCTGCTCCCCGAACCGACGGTGATCGTGCTGGTGCTCGGCTGCGGAAGAAAGGAGAAGGGCGCGGCCTGGGCGAACTCCGTGGCGACGTAGCGCTGCACCCCCGTCTCCGCCACGTACAGATCCGAGGCCGCATCCTTGTGCGCGCCGCTGATCGCCGCCTCCGTGGATGAGGTCAGGAGCGCCGCGGTGATCATGAGGGTGACGCAGATGAGACCGATCAGCGCCAGCGGAAG
>JALZKG010000195.1 GCA_030859365.1 Gemmatimonadota bacterium | reverse complement strand
GCCATGTTCAGCAGGGTATCGGCGCGAGCCCGTTCCGCCGCCCCCGCCGTGCCGGTCGGCGCCGCCGCGGAAGCCGCCTGCGCCGCCGCGATGGCGCGGGTGAATCGCTCCTCCGCCCTTTGAAACACCTGCTGGGGGGTGAGTTCGGGGCCCAGGTCGAAGGCGGCGGAGCAGAAGCCCTCGCCGAAGAGCACGTGCGCGTACCCCGCGTACGCCGCCGCCGTCGCGATCAGGCGCGAGCGATTCGACACCTGCTGATCCGTCCAACCCTCCAGCTTCGCCGTCGTGGTGTCCGCGGACCACCGGGCGGTGGCGAGCGGGGTGTACACGCCGAGGTTCTCGCAGTTGAACGTGGCGTAGCGACTGTCCGCCGGGCCAAGACTGCGGGAGTCTACCGGCCAGCGGTTGACGGTGAACGTGCCGTCCACCAGTTCGTTGCCCAGCATGCCGCCGTTTACGATGTAGCTTCCCAGCGCGCAGTCGAAGTCCGCCACCACCCCCGCGACCAGCACGGGCGCGGTCTGAGGGTCGTCGAGCACGTTGGAGGGGATGTCGCTGGGGACCTCCACCTGCAGCGCCCGGTCCAGCGTGTCGCAGGCGCCGAGCGCGAAGATCAGCAGAAAGGCGGAGGCGAGCCGCAGGAGCGGCTCCCTGCTTCCCCGGCGTGAAGATCCCTGACGGGCGGGGTGTTTCATGATTCCCTCATGCACGATGGCGGAGGGCTGTCTCGAGAAATGTCCGAGCATGGCTCTCCTAGAAGTTCAGGTTGATGGTGGTGACGAACTGCGTCAGCTGCGGCAGGTTGTTCTGCTCGATCTGGACGAACCCGCCCCGGGCGCCGCCAAGGAACATCGCTTCCGGCTCCATCCCGGTCCACCGGGTCCAGGTGTACAGGTTGCGCCCCGCCAGGGTGAGGCTTGCCCGCGAAGCACCCAGCCGGCGGCTCCAGTCGTCCGGAACCGTGTAGGTGGCGGAAAGCTCGCGAAGCTTCGCGAAGCTGGCGTCGTTGATGTACTGGGCGCCGAAGCGGTCCGCGTTCTGGTACGCTGAGATGGTGACCGGATCGTACTCGAGCGGGAAGATGTTCTCGCGGCACACGTTGAAGAGGGAGCACCGGACCCGCATGTTGTGATCCCACTTGCTGTGGCCGGCCTTGTAGTCGATCAGCGTGCCGATCCGCAGCCGGTTCAGGAGCGTCAGGTTGGAGTTGAACGCACCCTCGTAGCGCGGCGTGGTACGGCCCAGGAAGACGCGTGGAGCGGTGACATTGTTCCCGGTCCAGCAGGGGACCGGCTGTCCCCCATTCTGCGGGCCGCCGTCGCACATCATGGATTCGCGGATGAACCGCCCGTTGGCGTCGAGCTGCGCATCCACCACGCGGACGTGGAACCAGGAGCCCACCGGATGGCCGAGGCGGTGCTCCACGCCGAAGGCGGCGCTCTCCACCAGCGCGTCGTTGTCGCCCAGATCGGTAACTTCACTGTCGTTGGTCGCGAAGCTCATCGACACGTCCCACCCGACGTTGCGGCGCTGCACGGGCGTGCCTCGCACGAGCAGCTCCGCGCCGCGGTTGCGGAGCTCCCCAAGGTTCACGAACTGGCTGCCGGGGAACCCCTGCGAAGGGGCAGCCGGACGGGTCAGGATCGCGTCGCGGGTGCGCGCGTTGTAGAGGGTGAACTCCACCCCCATCCGATCTTGGAAGAGTCCTGCGTCGAAACCGAGCTCGATCTCCGAGCTGCGCTCCGGCCCCAGATTCGGGTTCCCCGCGTCGCGCGGGGTCACCGTCCCCGACCCGTCCGGTCCCACCACCGCGCCGAAGGTTCGCAGCGAGGCGAACGCCGTCGGCTGTTGCCCGGCCACACCGTATGCCGCGCGCAGCTTCAGAGTGTTCAGCGCCGGCACCCTCCAGAACGGCTCCTCGCTCACCACCCAGCTGGCGCTCAGCTTCGGGTAGTAGACCAGGTCGAAGTTCTCGCCGAAGGCGCTGTTGTCATCGGCGCGAAGGGCGGCCGTGACGAAGAGCCGATCCTGCCAGCCGAACTGCTGCTGCGCGAAGACGCCCACGGTGGTGTTCTCGACGTACGTCTCGAAGGCATTGCGGTTCGCCGTCGCCGAGATGGCGCGCAGGTTCGGAACGACGAACTCACTCCCCGTCGCGGTGATGAACTTGGTGAAGCGGCGGTAGTACTGCGTCCCCACCGATGTGTTGGAGCTCAGCCCGGCAAGCGGGGAGAACTGAAAGGTGCCGCTGTAGTCGAGCGTGTTGTAGGAAACGTCCCGCCGGGAAACCGTCTTTCCGCCGGTGGATCCCGGTGCGAAGATCTGGAGGATCTCGCTCCGCTCGGTGATGCTCTGGTTGTCCTCACGCGTCTCGTCCGTGCCGAAGCTGAGACGCTGCGAGAACCACTCCGCCGGGCGGTGGCTCAGCTGGACGCTGCCGGTGAAGCGGCCGAGATCCTGAAAGTCTTCGGACGCATAGTACGCCTCGGTGGTGAAGCTACGGAAGCCGCGGCGCGGCGGAGCCCCAGCAGGAAGGTTCTGCTCCAGGTTCGCAGGGGTGGAGTAGAACGAGCCCCAGGTGGCCCCGCCACATCCGGCCTCGCAGCTCAGGTTGGTGCGGCCGGCCACGTACCCCATGCTCCCGACGACATCGATCTTGTCGGAGGGGTAGATGGAGACGTTCGCCCGGCCGCTGTAGCGGTTCAGGCTGTTGTTCGGTTCCACCCCCCGCTCGCGGTCGAAGTCGCCGCCGAGGTAGTAGCGGACCCCCTGCGAGCCGCCGCTGAGGTTCAGGTTGTATCCCTGAAGGCGGCCGGCCTGAAAGAGCGGGGTTCCTCGCTCGCGCTCGGAGGTGACCAGGTTCAGACTTTCGACTTCATTGGTTGTCGGGTTGCGCCAGTAGTTGGTCCAGACGCGCCCCTCGTCGTTGGCGAACCAGTTCGCCCCCTGCCGCACCGTCACCCCGAAGACCGGGGCGCCGATGCGTCCCTTCTTGGTGATGATCTGGATCACGCCATTGGACGCCTCCGTCCCGTACAGCGTCGCCGCGGCAGGTCCCTTGATGATCTCGATGCTCTCGATGTCATCCGGGTTGAAGTCGTTCAGACGGTTGATTATGCTGGAGCCGAAGGCCTGGACGGCCGGGCCGGTCGACTGGGCGTTGTCCACCCGGATGCCGTCCACGTACAGCAGCGGCTCGTTGGACAGGGAGAGGCTGGAGGAGCCGCGGATGCGGATCTTGGATCCGCCGCCGACCTGACCGGTCCCGGGCATGATCACCACGCCCGGAGCGCGGGCGTTGATCAGATTCTGCACGCTCGAGATCGGCCCCGTCTCGACCGCCGTTGCCGCGTCGATCTGCGTGACTACGTTGCCGATCGCCCTTCGCTGCTCGCCGCCCGCGGTGCCGGTGACGACGAGGGCGTCCAGCGCGACCGCAGCCTCCGACAGAGAGATCCGGACGTCCGTGGCACCCACTGCCGCCGTGCGGGTGGCGCCGCCGTACCCGAGGCGGCTCACCGTCAGCGTCACCTGCGCCCCGCTGAGCCCCGTGAGCCGGAAGCGGCCGGAGGGATCGGTGCTCGTGGTCCGGTTGGTCCCCTGGACCGACACCTGGGCCCCGGAAACGGGGCGCTCCGTGCCCTGGGTGACCACCACCCCCGACACCGTGCCTTCCTGAGCCGCGACTGAAGGCGCGGCTCCAGCGGTGATCAACAGTGCAGCCAGCACGGCTCCCGCGAACCGCACAACAAATCCCTGATGCTGTGACGCACCAGGGGCCGATGGAGGTTCGAGGTCATGCCAGGGTTGCTGCAGAACGACGTGTGCGGACATGCGTACCTCCCGGGGTGGGTGGGGCGGGGGCGGGCACAGGGGGAGCGTCGACACTCCCCCTGCGAACCGTTGCCCGAGCACGGGCACGACGGGGAATGCCGTGCCAACGGCCTGGGAATCAGAGGACACGGCCGGATGATGACGGCAATGAGGATAATAGCGCTTGTGCGGGGAAGCGCAAGCAGAAAGGTCCGGAGCGCTCTAGCTCCCGCTCAGGCCGGCGGCCCCAAGCCATCGGGTCCCGCCGCCTGCTGCTGCAGCGCCGCCAACACTTCATCACCGTAGAACATCGCGATGTACTTCGCCTGCACCTGGGTGACGCGGCGTACCGCCCACACCATCTCGACGTAGTTCGGCTCCGAGGGGGTGTGCAGCACCCGCATGCCGCACTCGTCCGGGAGGTGGCTCGCCTTGCGGTTGTTGCAGGGGGAGCAGGCGGTGACCACGTTGCTCCACCCGTTCTCCCCACCGCGGGAGATCGGCACGACGTGGTCGCGCGTCAGAAAATCGCGGCCGCGCAGCGCGGCGCGATGGCGCCCGCAGTACTGGCAGCGGTAGCCGTCGCGCGCGAACAGAAAGGTGTTGGTCACCTGCCGTCGGAAGCGGCGAGGGACGTGGATGAAGCGCACCAGGCGGATCACCACCGGGCAGGGCATCCGCGCCCGCTCGGAGCGGAAGATCCGTGCGCCGTCCACCTCCAGGATCTCCGCCTTGCGGTCGATGACCAGACGCAGCGCGCGCTCGACGGGGAGGATCGTCAGCGGTTCAAACGAGGCGTTCAGCGTGAGGCATCCCATAAGGATCAGGTCAGGGTACCGGTCGACCGGTCTGGATCGCTGATTCTACGCCCGACCCCCGGGATTTGTTCACGCCGCGGTGCCGTACGGCAGAACGAGCGTCGCGGTCGTCCCCTTCCCGACCCCGCTCTCGATCATCACGTCGCCGCCGAGGGAGCGCGCGAGCTGCCGCGCGATGGGGAGGCCAAGCCCCACCCCGCGGGTGCCGGAGTCGGAGCGCGCACCCTCCTCCACCTGCGCGAATGGCTCGAAGACCCGTTCGATCTGTTCGGGAGGAATCCCCCGGCCGCTGTCGATCACGCGGAGCACCAGCTGCGTCTCTCGGCGGCGGGGCGGGGCGTGGCTCGTCCGGCGCTCGAGCCGCACCTGGATGCCGCCGTCGTCGGTGTACTTGATGGCGTTGGACAGCAGGTGCAGAACGATGCGGGAAAATCGCTCGGCGTCGCTGTGGAGCCGGGGGAGCGAGCGGGGGAGAAAAACGGCCAGCCGCAGCCCCTTGCGGTTCGCGGTAGGCTCCACCGCCCGGAGCAGCTCCAGCACGCGCTGGCGGGGGTCCAGCAGATCGTCGGTCGTCGGCGGCTCCCCGGCCTCCACCCAGGCGAGATCCAGAACCCGCCCCACCACCTGGATCAGCTCCGACGCGTGCGTCTCCACCCGTGCAAGGCTCTGCGCGAGCCGATCGGGGACGGCGCCGAACACCCCCTCCTGGAGGATCCCCGCCTCCAGCATCAGCGCGGTTGCGGGGGTACGCAGCTCGTGGTGGAGCGCGGTCAGGAAGTGGTCCCGGGACTGCTGCGCCCGGCGCGCCTCCTCGAAGAGGGCGTGGTTCTCATGCGTCAGGGCGAGAAGTCCGGCGTACGCGGCGGCGAGCTCCCGCACCGCGTCCGGCGGGGGCCAGCCCCCGCGAAAAAAGAGCAGAAGAGCTCCATGCAGCAGCTCCCGGATCCGCAGCGGCGCCACGAGCAGTCCCCCCTCCCCCGAAGCGGCGGCGGGGGTGTACAGGACGGGGAAGTCCGGCCAGGCCGTATCCCGGTCCAGCGCCCCTTCGAGCGGACCCTCCGGCCGCACGAGCGGGTCCACGTCCTCCTGGCGGCACCGCCAGACGGCGCGGCAGACCCCGCGGTGCAGATCCGCCACCGCGCCCGAGTGGGCGCCGAGCGATTCACCGGCC
>JALZKG010000194.1 GCA_030859365.1 Gemmatimonadota bacterium | reverse complement strand
TACCGGCGCGCGGTGCGACTGCTCCCCGGCGCCCTCGCGCTCCGCTCGGCGCGCCGGGCGACGCGCACGCTCTTCCGGCAGATCGTGGGGAGCGGGGGGGTCGACGTTTCCAGGCCTCCCCTGGCGGTGCGGATCACCGATTCACCTACCGCGACCGCGGATCCGGGCGGCGGCGCGTGCGCGTTCTACGCCGGCGTGATCGCCGAGATCATGCACTGCTACACGGGGCGGAGGGCAGAGGTGCAGCATCCTCGCTGCCGGGCGCGCCAGGCGCCGGAGTGCGAGTGGAAGGTTGCCTCCGGGTAAGCGGGGGCGCTAGGAGGCTGCCGGGGGCTCCTCGTCGTCCTCGTCGTCGTCCACCAGCACCCCGGCGGTCCGGAAGATCTTGTTGCGGATCTGCTGATCGAACAGCCGCCATTTCACGGCCTGCTGCTCCGGGTCCGGCTCGCCGCCCTGCAGAAAGCCCATGCGGATCTCGAAGCCGCCTGCCCGGCTCCGCCCGCCCCCGTACGCCTGTCCCGCCTCGTCCTCCCCCAGCGCCTCCTTGAGAAAGGCATCCACCGCCAGCGTCGGCCGCCGGGTGCGCAGGCTTCCGGATACCACCTCGCGACCCTCGTCGCCCTGCAGGATGCCGTAGACCACCACGGTGTGCACGTTCTCCTCGGTCACCAGAAAGTCGGCGGCCTGGGGGATGGCGTCGCGGTCGGCCCAGCGCAGGTATCCGGCCCCCGCCGTCACCCACCCGCTTCGTAAGACACGTTTTGCGAGCGCCGTCTCGATGGCCGCCAGCGTCGCCCGCGATTTTTCCACGCACAGAACCCGCTCCAGCAGCTCCGGCTCCACCAGGGGACTCAGAAAGGCCGCCGCATCGTACTCCGCCTGCCGTGCATGGATGAAGCGGTCGGTTTCGCTGTGCAGCCCGTGCATCAGCGCGGTCGCCAGACGGGTGTGGCGCGGCTCCCGCGCATCCAGCGTGAGCAGTGCGCCGCTCCGCAGATACTCCACGATCAGCGTCACGGCCGCACCCACGGGGCGGATGTCGGTGAAGACGGGATCCAGCAGCTCCTGCGGATCGTGGTGATCGATCACCGCCAACGTGGGAACGCGGGCGTCTCGCAGCCGCGGGGCGAGGTGGGTGGTGGTTCCCTGGTTGTCCACGAAAACGGCTGCGTCGTAACGGTCCAGCGGGATGCTCCGCTCGTAGCGCAGCAACTCGATCTCCAGCAGGTTGACCAGTGCTAGATTCTCGGGATGGCTGATCTGGCCATCGTACATCACGTCGGCACGGATCCCGAAGGCTGCGGCGATCTCCTGGTAGGCCAGGCCGGAGGAGATCGCGTCGGGATCGGGGAAGTCCTGGATCGCGACCACGTGCCGCTCCCCCCGCCGCGTCTCCAGCAGGGCGGCGAGCTCTTCCGCGCGCGTGCGGCGCGCGTCGTCAGTCGCCGTGTTTGCCGTTGCCGCCGGGTTCATGAAAGAGAAAACCCTGGGTGAGGTGAACGCCGAGCGCCTTCACCGCCTCGTACTCTTCCTCCCGCTCCACCCCCTCCGCGATCACCTGGATGCCGTGGTCGTTGGCAAACGACACCATGGTCTCCACCAGGTTCTGCTTCATGAAGTTGGTATCGATCCCCGCGATCAGCGAGATGTCCAGCTTGATGAAGTCCGGCTCCAGGTTGGCGATGCTCCCCAGCCCCGCGTAGCCGCTCCCGGCGTCGTCCACGGCGAAGCGGAAGCCCCGCTCGCGGAACTCCTTCAGGTAGCCCTGAAACTTGGTGTAGTCGGTGATCGCGGTGCGCTCGGTGATCTCCAGCACGATGCGCTCCGGGTGCTCCACCCCCAGCTCGTCCAGATCCAGGTAGCGGAAGGTCGGATCGCGAAAGTCGTGCGGGTCTATGTTCAGGAAGAGAAGTTGATCGGGCCGGAGGTTCTCCTCGATCCCCTCGATGGCGCGACGCCTGCACAGGCGCGACAGCTCCCAGATCAGGTTCGCCTCCTCGGCCACCCCGAACATCACCTCCGGGGAGCGGAGCGCCCGGTTGGTGCCGCGTGCCAGAGCCTCGTAGCCGTAGACCTCCCGCGTCTCGGTGATCACGATGGGGTGGTAGACGATGTAGACGGCACCGTCGCGCAAGGCGGTCTTGAGGTCCGCCACCTTGCGGGTCCGCTCCCGGTTCTCCACGCTGCGCGCGGCGTGCGCCGCTTCACGGATCCCCCGGTAGATCAGCCGCGAGGTGCGGATCTTGGGGTTGCGGAAGATGGTGGTGGAGCCGATGTAGATGCTGAAGAGGCCGGCGATGTCCTCGCCATGCTCACGGTCGAGCCGGTCGCGGATGTGGGTTTCCAGCTCCTCGGCGATCTGGTTGATCCGCTGCTCCGATTCTGCGCCCGGCTGCCACAGGTCGCTGAAGAAGATGAAGTCGTCGTCGCCAGCGTGGGAGACCATCAGCAGGTTTTCGCCCTGCCCCTGCTGCACCGAGTAGAACTCGCGCACCGCCTCGGCGGTGGCCTGCAGCACCTCGTCCAGCTTCTCCCAGCCGTAGATCTCCTCCAGCTTGGAGTAGCGGACGAACTCCACGTACAGCAGCGTCAGGTTGCCGTTGCGCTCCAGGATCTCCCGCCCCTGTTCCATCATCAGCGGCAGGGTGGGAAAGCCGGTGAAGCGGTCGTAGAGCATCTCCTCGTAGCGGAGGTGCTCCGCCGTTTCCGCCGCGGTGTCGCGATCTTCACGGCGCGCGGCCCGGGCGCGGGCGCTGCGGATGCGGGCCCGGAGCTCTTCGGCGCTCGCCGGCAGGCGGAGCCAGTCGTCCGCGCCCGCCTGCACCGCCCGCTCCACCTCCGCGCGCGTGCGGGCGGCCACCAGGAGCGGGAGCCCGCGAGAACGCGTCGCCCGGCGGAGCCGCTCCAACTCCTCATCCTCGGGAGACTCCACCAGCACCAGGTCGGGGTGCGTCCCCACGGTCGCCCACAGCTGCTCGTCCGCCTGATGGCCGCTCTCGATCCTCAGCACTTCCGCGTCCAGATCCACCGCCACTCCCTCCAGGAGCTCCGCGAACTCCGGGTCCCGCAGCCGCGCGAGAACCCTCACGCCCCCCCCGTCCGTGCGGCGAGGTTTCGCGCCACCTTGTCGGCGAGCTCCTTGAGGTCCACCGGCTTGACCACGTAGTCGTCCGCGCCCGAGCGCAGCCCCTCGAATTTGTCCTGGAAGTCGCTCTTCGCGGTGACCATCACCACGCGCGTATCACCCAACTCGGGGTGGTTCTTGATGGTGCGGCACACCTCCCACCCGTCCATCCCGGGCATCATCACGTCGAGCAGCACCAGTGCCGGACGGAGCTGGTCCATCTTGGCGAGCGCGCTCTGCCCGTCGGTGGCCTCCGCCACCGTGTAGCCGCGGGACTCCAGAAAGGTGCGGAGGATCTCGACGTTGTCGGGGTGGTCGTCGACCACCAGGATGGTTGCGTCGTTTGCCACGTTGGACCCTGCGCCGGTGGGAGCGGAAGTGTGCGGCGGCCGCGGTCGCCAGGGGTGGTCGGCGGGCAAAAAGCAGGCCGCCCCCCGGGGCGGGAACGTGCACCCCGCTGCGGGCGTACCACAGAGAATGGCGCTCCGCCGCGTGCAGAGATAGGTTACCGGCACGATTCCCGCAACCCGCACCGCGTCTCCGACTTGAACGCCCGCCGCAGCGAAGACCAGGCGCTCACGGTGCTGCTCGCCAGCGCTGACGGCAGCGGCGGGCACATCCTCCCCACCGCGGGCGGGTCGCGCGCCATGCGGCTGGTCACGTACGACCTTCCGTCCAACGGCCGCTCGTCCACCCCCGGGCGGGTGGTGCGCACGGAGGCGCCGGACGCCGACGACGCGGTCTTTCTTCTCGACCCCGGCACCGGCGATGCCCTGCTCGTCGCCGGGGCGGCGGTGCGCCACCTCCCCCGCGGCACCGGCGGCGACGAGCTGCTGCAGCGGGCGGCCATCGGCGCGGCGGCCTGGCACCGGGAGCGCGCCCGCACCTGGCGCCGCCTGCGGCTGCCGGACCAGCTCACCGCGTACACCGAGGCGCTGGACGCCGCGGGGAGCGAGGCGGAGGTGTACGAGATCCTGTCGGTGCATGCGGCGCAGATCGTCGGTGGCTACGCGGCGCACGTCTTCCTGCACGACGATGGGGAGAACGGCACCCGGCTGGTCGAAAGCGCCGCGCGCCGCTACAGCATCGCCTTTCAGCGCCGCTACCTGCGCTCCGGAGTGATCCACGCGGTGGAGGCGCGGGCGGACACCGGCACCCCCTTCGCGGACCTGGCGCCCCTCTTCACCGACAGCGGCGCCGCCTGGGTGGCGCACGTCGCGGTGGAGGACGTCGGCGTCCTCTTTCTGGTGGAGCGGCGACGGGAGCGGAGCCCCGAGCCGGACGCGTGGGAGCTGCTGGAGGCGGTCACCCGCCAGGCGGGCTCCGCGCTGCGCCGGGTGCGGATGGTGGAGGAGCTGCGCTCCCTTTCTCTAACCGACCCGCTCACTGGACTGGCGAACCGCCGGAGGATGGCGGTGGTGCTGGAGCATGCGTGGAGCGCCGCCCGGCGCGGAGGAACGCTGGCGCTGATCATGATCGACCTGGACGACTTCAAGGAGATCAACGACCAGCGTGGGCACCTGGCCGGCGACGGGATCCTGCGCGGAGTCGGCGAGGTGCTGCTCCAGGAGGCGCGCGGCTCCGACCTGGTGGTCCGCTACGGGGGGGACGAGTTTCTGGTGGTGCTCCCGGGCGGGAGCGAGGCGGGAGCGCGCGCGCTGATCGACCGGGTGCGGGAGCAGCTGGACGGGGTGGCGGAGATCAGCGCCGGTGTGGCCGAGTACCACGCGCAGCTCGCCACCCCGGAGGCGCTGATCGCCGCCGCCGACCGCAGCCTGTACGACGTCAAGCGCCGCCGCCGCTGGGAGCCGGAGATGGCGGCGGACGACTGAACGGTTAGTCGGACACCGCCGACGCCGCGGTCCACGACGCGGACGTCGACCGCGCGATCGCTGCGCAGGTTGGTCGGGCGACACCGCTACGCCGCGGGAGAGCCGGGCTTGCGGGTCCAGCGGGTGTACAGGCTCATGAGCGGGGTCACCGAAAGGCCGTGCACCACCACGCTGACGGCGATCACCGTCAGGGTCAGGGCCACGAGCGGCTCGGCTACTCCCTCCGGCAGTTCGTGCTCGACGGCGTACATCAGGTAGTAGACGGAGCCGATCCCACGGACGCCGAACCACCCCATCAATCCCTGCCGGACTCCGTGGGTGCGAGACCCTAGCAGCCCGACCGCCACCGAGACGGGGCGGATCACCAGGAAGAGCAGAGGGATGAACCAGAGCGCTCCGATGGGGAGCGAGCGCAGGGAGAGCATCCCGCCCACCAGCAGCACCACCCCCACCGTGCCGATCCGCTCCAGCTGCTCGCTGAAGGCGAGCACCGCACGCGCCATGTACGCGGGCGCGTGCTCCGGATCGGTGGAAAGCTTCACCTCCTCTTCCTCGCCTGCCTCCAGGTAGGTCCCTTCCACCTGCTTCTCCGGGTGGTCGTCGTCGGAGTTCAGCCGCTCGATCCGCCGCAGCGCCAGCCCCGCCGCGAACACGGCGAGAAAGCCGTAGGTGTGCGCCAGCAGCGCGGCGCCGTACGACAGGGCGATCAGGCCGAGACCGAGAAAATCGTCCGCGCCGACGCTCTCCTTGTGCTCCCGCCGCAGGTACAGCACCAGCCGACCGATGAGGGTTCCGAGCAAGGCGCCGATGGCGAGCCCACCGGAGATGGCCCACAGCACGTCCACCGCGAGCCAGCGCCAACCGCCCTCGCCGATCTCGTGCAGCCCAAGCAGCCCGAGCCCGAGCATCACGAAGGGAAAGGCGGTTCCGTCGTTCAGCCCCGCCTCGCCGGTCAGGCCGAAGCGGAGCTGGTCCTGGTCGCGGGGGTCCTCCACCTGCACGTCGGAGGCGAGCACGGGGTCGGTGGGAGCGAGCACGGCGCCCAGGAGCACCGCGGCGCCGAGCGAGAGGCCGAGGCCCAGCGTGCCGGCGAGGGCTACCAGACCCACCGTGATGGCCATGGAAAGCGAGGCGAGCCGCACCGGCACCCGCCAGCGCCCGTCAGAGAGGGGGGTGCGCAGCTTGAGCCCGGCCGAGAATAGCGAGATGACCACCACCATCTCCGTCGCCCGTTCCAGAAGCAGCGACCAGTCCACCGGGTCCATCCGGATCAGGCCGGCGCCGAAGGGGCCGAGCGCGAAGCCAGCCGCCAGGTAGAGCAGCCCCGTGGTCAGCGGCAGCCGCCCCAGGATCGTGCTCGAAAGGGCGAGCGAGATCAGCAGCGCCCCCACGATCACGAACCACAGGTTGAAGGTCCACTCGGTGGATGTCACCGGAAGTCGTGCATCAGTCTGCCGCGTCGGCGGCGGAGGGGGGGACGAACTGAAGCTCGTACAGCCGCGCGTACAGGCCGCCCGCACGTAGCAGCTCCGCGTGGGTGCCGCGCTCACGGATCTCGCCGTGGTGGAGAACCATGATCCGGTCGGCTCCCTGCACGGTCGAAAGGCGGTGCGCCACCACCAGTGAGGTGCGTCCGCGCATCAGCTCGCCGAGCGCCACGTCGATCCGCGCCTCCAGCTCCGAGTCGACCGACGAGGTCGCCTCGTCCAGCACCAGCACCTGGGGCTCCCCGGCCAGGGCGCGCGCGAAGGAGATCAGCTGCCGCTCGCCGCCCGAAAGCGAGCCCCCGCGCTCGCCGAGCGGCTGTGCGT
>JALZKG010000140.1 GCA_030859365.1 Gemmatimonadota bacterium | reverse complement strand
GACCGGGACCCAACCGAAAGCTAGCCCATGTCGCTTCTGGTCGTCGGCAGCGTCGCCCTCGACACCGTCGAGACCCCGTTCGGCCGCGCAGACGACGCGCTCGGCGGCTCCGCCACCTTTTTTGCCGCCGCGGCGTCGCTCTTCTGCCCCGTTCAGCTGGTGGGCGTCGTCGGCGACGACTATCCGGTCGGGCAGCTGGATTTTCTGCGCGAACGCGGGGTGGACCTCGCGGGGCTCGAGCAGGTGCCGGGGGAAAGCTTCCGCTGGTCCGGCGTCTACAACTTCGATCTGAACTCACGCGAAACTCTGGATACGCGGCTCGGCGTCTTTGCCGACTTTTCGCCACGGATCCCGGAGAAATTTCGCGATCCTCGCTGGGTCTTTCTCGGCAACATCGACCCCCGGCTCCAGCTCGAGGTGCTTCGCCAGACCCGGGCACCCGAGTTCGTCGCCTGTGACACGATGAACTTCTGGATCGATGGGGCGCGGGACACGTTGCTGGAGCTGCTCGGCAAGGTGGATCTTCTTCTGGTGAACGACGCGGAGGCACGGCAGCTTTCCGGCGACTTCAACCTGGCGCGGGCCGCGCGGTGGATCCAGGAGCGGGGGCCGAGCTGGGTGATCGTGAAGAAGGGGGAGCACGGCGCCGTCCTGTTCAGCGACGACAGCGTCTTCTTCGCTCCCGGCTATCCGCTGGAGGAGGTGTGGGACCCCACGGGAGCGGGCGACGCCTTCGCGGGGGGGCTGATGGGCCACCTCGCGCAGTGCGGGCAGACCGACGCCGCGACGCTGCGGCGGGCGGTAGTCTACGGGTCGGTGCTCGGGTCGTTCGCCGTCGAGCGCTTTTCTACGGAACGGCTGCGCGACCTCGAGCCGGCGGAGGTCGAGGAGCGTGTCCGCGATTTTCGCGAGATGACCTCCTTCGAGCTGCCACTCCCCGCCGACGCCGGTGTCTGACGCCGCCGGTCTCAGCTACCGGGACGCCGGCGTGGACATCGATGCGGCGCACCGGGCAAACCGCGGCATCGCGGCGCTGCTGCGCTCGACGGCCACCGCCGACACCCTTTCGGAACTGGGCGCGTTCGGCGGCCTGTATCGCGTCCCCACCGGGTTGAGCCGTCCGGTCCTGGTGGCGAGCACGGACGGCGTCGGGACCAAGCTGAAGATCGCCTTCGCGAGCGGCCGCCACGACACCGTGGGCGAGGACCTGGTCAACCACTGCGTGAACGACATCCTGGTGCAGGGTGCCCGCCCGCTCTTCTTTCTGGACTACGTCGGCGTCGGGGTGCTGGAGCCGGGGGTGATCGAGGCGCTGGTCGGCGGAGTGGCCCGCGGATGCCACGCGAACGGGTGCGCGCTGCTGGGCGGCGAGACCGCGGAGATGCCGGAGATGTACGCCGCGGGGGAGTACGACCTCGCCGGAACCGTCGTCGGGGTGGTCGAGGAAGAGCGGATCGTGGACGGCCGCGCGATTCTGCCCGGACACGTTCTGGTTGCCCTCGGCTCCTCCGGGCTCCACACCAACGGCTACTCGCTCGCGCGCCGCATCGTCTCGGAGCGGATGGGGCTCGACGTGGACGACCCCTTTCCCGGCGAGGACGGCTCGGTCGCCGATGTGCTGCTGCGGGTGCACCGCTCCTACTTCCGGGCGCTCACGCCGCTCCTGGAGCGCGGCCTGCTGGACGGGCTGGCCCACGTCACCGGCGGCGGCCTGACCGACAATCTGCCGCGGGTGCTTCCGCCGGGAGCCGCCGCTCGCGTGGACCGCGCCACCTGGGAGGTGCCCGCGCTCTTCCGCGTCCTCCAGCGGAACGGCGGGGTGGATGAGGCGGAGATGTTCAGAACGTTCAACATGGGCATCGGCATGGTTGCCTTCGTCACCCCGGAGAACGCCGACCGCGCCGTGGCCGAGCTCCGCGAGGCGGGTGAAGCGGCGTGGATCGTGGGTGAGGTCGTGGCAGGTGAGGGCCGGGTGATCTATTCATTGGCCTCGGAAAACATCAGATGAAATCGGAACTTGCGGGGATCGCGGCCATGGTGCTGGCCACTTTGCTCAGCGCGGCGCCGGGCCGGGGGCAGCAACCCGGCACGGGCGCGCCGTGTGAAGAGGCCTCGCCTCTGCTCACCCCGGCCGAGCGGAGCTACTGCTTCGCTCTGGCGCAGGCCGCCGAGTCGGCGCAGCCGCAGCTCGGCATCATCGTCGCGGGTGGAAACCCGACGATCGGCACGGCCGGCGGAGGGGGGCTGCGGCTCGGGGTCCTTCCCCGTGTCTCGGCCACCGCCCAGCTCAGCGCGGTGCGGATCCGTCTTCCGGACGTGCGCACCGCGGCGACCTCCACCACGGAACGCCTCGAAGGGGTGGCTCCGGCCCTTTCCGGAACCGTGACCGTCGGGATTCTGCCGGGCGTCAGCATCGCACCAACCCTCGCAGGGATCGCTTCGGTCGATCTGATCGCCAGCGCCGCCTGGCTCCCTTTCAACCTGGTTAACGCGGGGGGCTTCGCGTCCGACAATGCGGAGTTCGCCTACGGCCTGGGTGGGCGCCTGGGCCTTCTCCGAGAATCTTTTGTGGCTCCGGCGGTTTCTGTTTCGCTAACGTACCGGCGGCTGGGGCAGGTCCGGTACGGCGACGTCTGTCCACAGGGCGGGAGTGCCAGCCTGCTTCAGGAGCGGGGCTCGGGGTACGACCTGGACGCCGGGTTGTGCGCGAGCCCGGGAGACCCGGGCGAGTTCGCCTCCGACCTTTCGGACTGGAGCGCTCGCGCCGTCGTCAGCAAACAGTTGCTGGGCTTCGGGGTTGCTGGCGGCGTAGGCCACGACCGCCTTCGCAGCCGAATCGGCTTCGGGCTGGGCGCCACACCAGCGCTTCCGGTGGTCGGCACACAGCCGGTTTTCGTACGCGCCTCCAATCTCCTGCTGGAACAGGACCGCTGGTCCGCCTTCGCGAACGGCTCTTTCTCCGTCTTCATCGCCTCGGTGGCCGTTGAGGCCGGTTGGCTGCAGGGCGGCTCCCGAGTCCGCGGCTTCCCTGAAACGTCCGCGTTCGACCCGGGTGCGGGAACCC
>JALZKG010000115.1 GCA_030859365.1 Gemmatimonadota bacterium | reverse complement strand
TCACCGAGCACGCCGACGCGCCCGGCTGGGTCGGCATCCAGAGCTACCGCCGCACGCTCAAGGTGGACCGCCCGGCGGTCATCATCGCCGTAATGGATCTGGGGATCGGCTTCCGCGGTTCCCTGGCGCGGGAGCACTCCGCCCGGTTCGGCGACCGCTGGGGCGACCCCACGGCGCTGGAAGCGGCCTTCATCCACGGGGTGACCCGCTTCCGCGACCCCGGTCGCGGGCAGGGGCTCAAGAACATCCGCAAGAGCGTCGGCAAGTGGGGCGGAAAGATCGCCATCCGCAGCGGCACCGCACGCATCGCGGACGTACCGGAGTGGGACGACGCGCCGCCCATGGAGTCCGGGCTCGCGGCATTCCCCGGCTCGCAGATCCTGATCATCCTTCCGGGCATCGCCTGAAGCCCTCCACCTGTACCGAGGCCATTCATGAAGCGCGTTCACTTCGAAACCACCAAGGGAAGCTTCAGCGCCGACCTGTATCCCGACGAGGCGCCGGAGACGGTCGCCAACTTCGAAAAGCTCGTCCGCGACGGCTTCTACGACGGCATCGTCTTCCACCGCGTGATCCCCGACTTCGTGGTGCAGGGCGGCGACCCACTCACCAAGGAGCACGGCGTGGAGCACCCGCAGATCGGCTCCGGCGGTCCGGGCTACACCATCCCCTGCGAGACGCGGGGCAACCCGCACCGGCACCAGGAAGGCTCGCTCTCGATGGCGCACGCGGGCAAGGACACCGGCGGCAGCCAGTTCTTCATCGTCCTCAGCGAAGCGAACACTCGCCACCTGAACGGCGTCCACACCGTCTTCGGCCGAGTGACCGAGGGGCTCGAGATGGTGCGGCAGCTCGCCCGCGGAGACCGCATGGAGCAGGTGCGGATCGTCGAAGGCGCCGCCGCTGCATGACACCGGCGCTCCAGGGCGGCCGCTCCGGCGCCCTCGCATGGCGCTGAGGTGGCCGCAGCACCGCTCCGTGACCTCGCTCTTCAGCAACCTGGTGACGCGCCCCACGGGGCGCGCCATCCGCATGGGGGTGGAGAGCCAGATCGCAGAGCTGCCGGGCGCGCCCGCGTCGGCGCGCCTGTCGGTGCTGGACTTTTCCCAGGTGCGAATCCTGGATTATTCGTGCGCCGACGAGATCGTGGCCAAGCTGCTCCTTCGCTATCAGGACCCTGCTCGACCGTGCGAGGTCTTCTTCGTGGTGCGTGACCTCCAGGAGCACCATCTGGAGGCGGTCGAGACGGTGCTGGAGCGGCACGGCCTGCTGGTGGTGACCGAAGACGACGTCGGCGCGTTTCACCTGCTGGGGAGCGGGGACGTACTGCTCCAGAGCTGCTGGGAAACGCTGCTGCGCATCGGTCGTTCCACCGCGGAGCAGCTCGCTCGCGAAGCGCGGGCCGACCCGCCCCAGGTCCGCGACGCGCTGGACGTTCTGTGCGCCCAGCGGGTGGCGCTCCGCTATCCGGACGGCGCCGCCGTCGCGCTCCCCTCCCTGCTGCACGAGTAGATGTCCGACGCATCGCTTTCCGGCTGCGGTTTTTCCACCCGCGCCGTCCACGCCGGCGAACCTGCCCCGACGCGCGGCGGCCCGGTCACCAACCCGGTCGTCCACTCGTCGACCTTTTTCTCGGACCCCGAGGGCGAGGGGGAGGTGCGCTACGCCCGCTACGGCAACGGACCCAACACGGTCGCGCTGGAACGCCGCATCGCCGCGCTGGAGGGCACGGACGACTGCGTCGCGACCGGGAGCGGGATGGCGGCGCTCGCGTGCGCGCTGCTCGCCTGCGTTCGGGCCGGGGACCACGTCGTCGCGGCGGCGGCCCTGTACGGGGGGACGCGCACCCTGCTGGACCGCGAGCTTTCGCGGCTCGGGGTGCGCACCACGTACGTCGACCTTCAGGACCCCTCGTGGACCGGGGCGCTGTGCCCGGAGACGCGGGTGGTGCTGGCGGAGATCCCGTCCAACCCGCTGCTCCGCATTCCGGATCTTCCGGCCATTGCGGGGGCCACGGCGGCGCACGGCACCCGGCTGCTGGTGGATGCCACCTTCGCGACGCCGGTCAACCTCCGCCCCTGCGAGCACGGAGCGGACCTCGTGATCCACAGCGCGACCAAGTACCTCGGCGGGCACAGCGACGTCACCGCCGGCGCCGTCGCCGGCGGAGAGGAGCTGGTGGGCGAAGTGCGTGCGCGTAGCCAGGTATGGGGTCCGATGCTGGACGCCCACGCCGCCTGGCTGGTGGAGCGGGGAATCAAGACGCTGGCGCTCCGCATGGAGCGCCACAACCGCAACTCGCTGGAGCTGGCCCGCTGGCTGGAGGAGCAGCCGGCTGTGGCGCGTGTCCACCACCCCGGGCTCGCTTCGCACCCGGACCACGGGGTCGCTGGGCGGCTCCTGGACGGCTTCGGGGGGATGCTCTCGGTGGAGGTTCGCGGTGGGGGAGCGGCCGCGACGCGCTTCGTCCGCGCCCTGCGGCTCGCGAAGCTTGCCCCCAGCCTGGGCGGGGTGGAAACGCTGGTGTCGGAGCCCCGCCACACCTCGCACGCCGCGATGTCGCCCGAGGAGCGCACGGTGGCTGGGATGCCCGACGGGCTGGTGCGCTTCTCCATCGGCATCGAGGACGCGGCGGATCTCCGGGCCGACATCCGTCAGGCGCTGGACGCGGCGGATCGCGGGTAGGGAGGGAAGGGATGGGCTTGGAAGCAGCCGAGCTGGACATCGCCGTCGTGGGCGCCGGTCCGTGCGGAATCGCCGTCGGGATCGCGGCACGGGCGCACGGCCTCCGCTGTGTCCTCTTCGACCGGGGGGCGGTCACGCAGGCGATGATGGAGCACCCCACCTACACCACCTACTTCAGCGGCCCGGAAAAGCTGGAGATCGGCGG
>JALZKG010000092.1 GCA_030859365.1 Gemmatimonadota bacterium | reverse complement strand
CCGCCCACCCGACCCCCGCCCTCGGGAGTGCCGAAGCCGCCGCCCGGACGGCGATTCTGCTGCGCCGACACGCCGACGGCCGGAAGGTAGCCGGCGTTGCCGAGCGAGTTGTCGTTGCGGGCGATCTCCACCTCGTTGCGCGCTACCAGAATATCGCGATTGTTCTGCCTCGCCATCCGGAGGGCTTCCCCGAACGACAGCACTGGCAGCGAGTCCGCTGCCGTGCCCGCGCTCCGCACCCCTCCCCCCTGCCCGACCGCCGGAGCGGCGAGCGTCAGCAGCAGAGCGGCACCAACAAGGGACGATCGGGCCCGGCGGGTCGAGCGCACCCTCACAGGCCTCCGCTCCCGTTGCGGTCGGCGCCCGCGCCCACCAGCTCGGGGCGCGGAGCAGAGCGTGGAGCCTCTTCCCAGGGTGGTGGCCCCCGCTCCGCATCCGCCCGCTCGTCCCGGGGAGCGGCGGGGCGGCTGGTCAGAAAGGTGTACACCGCCGGCACCACGTACAGAGAAAGGGCGGTGCCGATGATCATCCCACCGACCACCGCGATCCCCATCGGAACACGGCTTTCGGCCCCCGAGCCCAGCGCCAGCGCGATGGGGAGGATGCCGAATATGGTGGAGAGCGCCGTCATCAGGATGGGGCGGAAGCGCGCCGCCGCCGCCTCGCGGATCGCCTCCTCCACCCGCAGGCCCGCATCCATGCGCTGGTTGGCGAACTCCACGATCAGGATGCCGTTCTTGGTCACCAGCCCGATCAGCATGATCATCCCGATCTGGCTGAAGATGTTCAGCGTCTGGTCGAAATACCAGAGAGAAAGCAGCGCTCCGCTGAGCGCCAGCGGCACCGTGAGCAGGATGATCAGCGGATCGCGGAAGCTTTCGAACTGCGCCGCGAGCACCAGGTAGATCAGCACCAGCGCCAGCCCGAAGACCACGAGCAGCCCGCCCGACCCGTCCTCGAACTCGCGTGCCTCGCCGTCCAGCGAGGTCTGGAAGGAGGGGGGCAGCACCTCCCGTCCCGTCCGCCGCATCGCCTCGATCCCCTCGGCGATGGAGGCGCCCGGCGCCAGCTGCGCGGAGACGGTGGCGGACACGTAGCGGTCGAAGCGGAAGAGCTGCGGCGGCGTCGTCCCTTCCTCGATCCGCGCCAGGTTGCCGAGCGAGACCGGCTCGCCGGAAGCGGTGCGGACGGTGAAGGCGGACAGGTCATCGGGGCGGCTTCGATCGTCGCGCCCCACCTGGCCGATCACGTCGTACTGCTTGCCGTCGCGGATGAAGTAGCCGTAGCGCTGCCCGCTGAGTGCAAGCTGCAGGGTCCGGGAGATATCGCGCACGGATACCCCGAGGCTCTGCGCGCGGTCACGGTCGATCTGCACCTGCAGCTCCGGCCGGTCGAACTTGAGGTTGACGTCCACGAAGGCGAACTCGGGCTGCTGCCGCGCCGCCTCCATGAAGCGTGGCAGCGCTTCGCGCAGCTCCTCCAGGTTCGTCGCCTGGAGGACGAACTGCACCGGAAGTCCGCCCCCCCGCGCCCCGCCGATGGTCGCCGGCTGCGACACGAAGACCCGAGCCCCGGGAATCCCGCTCGCCACACGTGAAAGCGCGTCCGCGATCTCCGCCTGCGAGCGCTCCCGCTCCGTGCGGTCCCTGAGGATCACCATGCCGAAGCCGGTATTCACGGAGCTGCTCGCTCCGAAGCCCGGAGAGGTGATGGAGATGATTCCGGCGCGCTCGGGGGCGGCCTGTCCCGTCTCGTTCACCAGGCGGTCCATGTACGCTTCCATGTACTCGAAGGTGGCCCCTTCCGGCGCGGTGGCGACCATCCGCATCTGGCCGCGGTCCTCCAGCGGCGCAAGCTCCGAGGGAAGCGCGTTCCACAACACGTAGGCGAGACCCCCCGCGAGCAAGAGCGCGGGCAACGCGAGCCAGCGCTGAGCGAGAAAGGTGTCCAGCGACCGCTCGTACCCCGCGTTGACCCGCCGGAAGAACGGCTCCGTGCGCCGATGGAACCAGGGCTGGCGCTCGCGCTTCCGGAGCAGCCGCACCGACAGCATGGGAGTGAGCGTCAGCGCCACGAAGGAGGAGATGATCACCGCCCCCGCCAGCGTCACCCCGAACTCCCGGAAGAGCCGCCCGGTCAATCCGCTCAGGAAGAGGATGGGGAGAAACACGGCGGCGAGCGAGACGGTGGTGGCGATCACCGCGAAGAAGATCTCCCGCGTCCCCTCCCGCCCCGCCTCCGCGGGCTCCATCCCCCCTTCGATCTTCGCGTACACGTTCTCCAGCACCACGATGGCGTCGTCCACCACCAGCCCGATGGCGAGCACGATGGCGAGCAGCGTCAGCACGCTGATGGAAAAACCCGCCGCGTACATCACGAAAAAGGCGCCGACCAGCGACACCGGGATCACCAGCACCGGGATCACCGCCGTACGCCAGTCGCGCAGGAAGAGGAAGATGATGGCAATCACCAGCGCCATCGCCAGAAAGATGGTCTGCTGCACCTCGGAGATGGACGAGCGGATGTACTGGGTGTTGTCGAAGCCGATCCCCAGCCGGATGTCGGGCGGCAGATCCCCGCGGATCCCTTCGACCCGGCGATGGAACTCGTCGACGATGTCGATGTGGTTGGAGCCGGGCTGCGGGCGGAGCACCACCCCCACCATCGGGATGCCGTCGCGCTTCAGGATGGTCCGCTCGTTCGCGGCCCCCAGCTCCACCCGCCCCACGTCGCGAAAGCGGACGATGCTGGAGCCGTCCTGCCGCAGGATCATCCCTTCGAACTCCTCCGGGGTGCCGAGCCGCCCCACCGTCCGCACCCCCAGCTCGACCGTCGTCCCCTCGATGCGCCCCGAGGGAAAGCTCCACGTTCTGCGCCTGCAGCGCGTTCTGAACGTCCAGCGGGGTGAGCCGAAAGGCGGCGAGCTGCTGCGGGTCGATCCAGAGCCGCATGGCGTAGCGCCGCTCCCCCCGCACGTCCACCGAGCTGACCCCCTCGATGGTCTGCAGCCGCTCGCGGAAGAGGGTGCTTGCCAGCTCCGTCAGCTCCAGCAGCCCGCGCTGCTCGCTGCTGACGTTCAGAAAGACGATGGGGGTGTTGTCCGCGTCCGCCTTGGAGACGCGCGGCGGCTCGGCGTCGGTCGGCAGCCTGCCGATCGCCTGCGACACCCGGTCGCGGACGTCGTTCGCGGCGCGCTCCAGGTCGGTGTCGAGGTCGAACTCGGCGGTGATGGTGCTGCGCCCCTCGCGGCTGGTGGAGGTCAGCTTGCGGATCCCCTCCACCGCGTTGACCGACGCTTCCAGCGGCTCGGTGATCTGGCTTTCGATCACGTCGGCGCTCGCGCCGGCATACGAGGTGCTCACCGTGATCACCGCCGGATCCACCGACGGGTACTCCCGGACACCCAGCTGCGTGAAGCCGATCGCCCCAAAGATCAGGATGGCGATGGACATCACGGTGGCGAGCACCGGCCGCTCGATGCTGATGGAGGAAAGGCGGCTCACGATGCGTCCACCCGCACGGCACCGCCCGGGCGGACCGCCTGGGTTCCCGTCGCGATGACGCTGTCTCCCGGCGCGACACCCGACACGATCTGCACCCGTTCGTCGGTACGGATCCCCGTTTCCACGGGCCGGGGCTCGGCTTTGCCGCCCCGGACGACGTAGACGATGGTGCGGTCGGCAGAGGGGACCAGCGCGCTGC
>JALZKG010000043.1 GCA_030859365.1 Gemmatimonadota bacterium | reverse complement strand
CGCCGTCCCCGCGCGCTTCCGGCCGCACGTAGAGATCCTCCAGGTACAGGCCGCGCCGGCCGAGAAAGGTCGAGAAATTGTGGAAGAAGAGGGCGAACCCGAGCGGCTCCCCTTCCCCCCGGGCGATCACCGCCTCCACGGAGGCGGAGACCCTGAACAGCGCCTCGCGAAGCCCGCTCTCCGTCGCCACCACCTGGTCCGCCAGCCGCTCGTAGGCGGCGAGCTCCCGGATCATGTCGAGCAGCAGGGGAACGTCGGCCTCCGTGGCAGGCGCGATCCGAAAGGGGGTGTGGCTGGTCACGATGGGCTCTCCGGTGCTCCGATGGACGACGGCACGTGGCTCGGCACACCCGCCGCATGAGCCGCGCCGGCCCGCGTTGACGATTCTTCCGGCGCCGCCTACGTTGCGCCATCCCACCCGCCGCTCCTCCCCTTCGCTCTCCACCACCGCCGCATGACCGAGCCCTCGGCCGTCGCCCTGCTCCCGCCGCTGCTGGCCATCGTGCTCGCGATCTGGACGCGCCAGGTGTACCTGTCGCTGGGGGCCGGGGTATGGCTCGGCACCACCATCCTCGCCGGGTGGAACCCGCTGACCGGCCTCGCCGACGCGATCGAACGCGTCGTGGCGGTGCTGGGCGACGCGGGCAACGCACGGGTGATCCTGTTCACCCTCGCGATCGGGGCGCTGATCGCCACGGTGGAAGCGTCGGGAGGTGTGGCGGGGTTCGTGCGCTGGGTCGAGCATCGGAAGCTGGTGACCACGCCCCGCGGGGCGCAGCTGCTCGCGGTGGCGATCGGGGTGGTGATCTTCGTCGAGTCGAACATCACCGTGCTGGTGTCCGGCGCCATCGGGCGGCCCCTGTTCGACAAGTTCCGCGTGTCACGCGAGAAGCTGGCCTACCTGATCGACTCGACGTCGGCGTCGGTGTGCATCCTGATCCCGCTCAACGCCTGGGGGGCGTACGTGCTCGCGATCCTGGGCGAGCTGGGGGTCCCCAACCCTCTGGGCGTGTTCGTCGCCTCCATCCCCCTCAACTTCTACGCGCTCGCCGCGGTCGCGCTCGCGATCCTCACCGCGGTCTTCGGGCTGGACCTCGGACCCATGCGGAGCGCGGAGCGCAGAACCCGTGAGGGGCGGCTCCTTTCCGAGGGCGCCTCGCCGATGCTCGACCCAGAGGTGCTCGCGAACCCCGCTGGGATGAAGGCGCCCCCCCGCGCCATCAACATGATCCTACCCATCGCGGCGATGGTCGCGATGATGCCGCTGGCGCTGGCGATCACGGGGAACGGAGATCTTCGGGCGGGGTCCGGGTCCACCAGCGTGCTGTGGGCGGTGCTCGCCGGCCTCGCGGTGGCGTGGCTGCTCCTGGTCGCGCAGCGGGCGGCGGGTGTGGACGAGCTATCGGGCACGGCGCTGCGTGGCGCCGGGGGGCTGGTGCCGATGGCGATCGTCCTTCTCCTGGCGCTGGCGCTCGGCGCCGTGGCGAACTCGCTCGGGACCGGTGCGTACATCGCGCGGATCACCGCCGGGGTGCTCCCCCCGGCCGTCTTTCTGCCGCTCGTGTTCCTGGTCGCGGCGGGAGTGGCGTTCTCCACCGGCACGAGCTGGGGTACCTTTGCGATCATGCTCCCCATCGCGGTGCCGGCCGCGGCGCTGACGGGGCTCCCCGTCGCCCCCTTTCTGGCCGCCGCGTTGTCGGGCGGAATCTTCGGCGACCACGCCTCGCCCATCAGCGACACCACCATCATCTCCTCCATGGCGGCCGCGACCGACCACATCGACCACGTCCGCACGCAACTCCCCTACGCGCTGCTCGCCGGAGGCGTGGCGACGCTCGCCTTCGCGCTGCTGGGCGCGACGCTGTAGAGCCGGTGGAGGCCCGGGCCGGAGGTCACAACTGCTCCGGCTCGTCCCACGCCGCGTCCCGCCAGAATCGCTCCTCCTCCTCGGAGATGCGCCCGGTGTCGAGCGGCTCGTCCGGCTCCCAGTCGACGGCTCCGCGTGTTTCGATCTCCCGGATCATTCGGTCCGAAAGGATGGACGGCCGGCGGCGGGTCACGCGACGGATGGAGCGGCGATGGAGCACGCCGCCGATTGCGGCCAGGATCGCGAGCCCGGCGAAGCCGGCCAGGTGGAACCACATAGCTAGGCGGCGGGGGCGCTGATCGGGCGCTGCAGAATGCCCGGGACGCTGCGCTCCCCTTCCCGGCCGAACGACACCTCGTAGAGAAACCCGGATCCCCGCAGCACCGCCACCTCGTCGGCGAGGATCCCCAGCGGCCCCTTCCCCCCGAGCACCCGGATGGGGCGCCCCGCCTCCTGCTCCCGCTGCACGAAGCGCTGCGCCATGTAAAGCGCGCCCGGCGAGCCCTGCAGGAGCATCTGCTCCGACGATTCCTCGATCAGCGCGCTGAGCGGGTCCATCACCCCGTCCGGCCCGGTGGGGTTGCCACGAACGGTGCGGACCAGCGTCGCCTTAGGCTCGCCGTGCTCGACGAAGTGGATCACCGCGTATGCCATTTGGTGGGGTGCGGAGTGGAGTGGGCGCGGGTCGGTCACAATACCTCCGGCCGGCTCAGCGGCCGAGATCCTCCACCTGGCGGCGGAGCGTATCCGCCGTGATGTCGTGGTGCGAGGCGTGCCAGACGACCGCCCCCTCGGATACCAGGATCGCCTGCGGCGAGTGGTGCTCGACCCCGGTCTGCCCGGCCACGTGGCGGGACACGTCGCCGTCGTTCAGGACATCCACCATGAAGACCGGGACCTCCGGCTCGCCGGCGAGAAACTTCCGCACCTCCTCGTGGGCGCCGGCGCTGATCGGGCACCGCGTGCTATGCTTGTACAGGATGGCCCGGCCACTCTTCATCACCCCGTCCACCTGCTCCGGCGTCGTCAGCTTGTCCATCGGGTCTCTCCCTCGGGCTGAACAGTGTGTGGCGAAGCGGCCCCCTCTCTGCCGCGCCACTATCTACGCGCAAGGGATGTACCCGCGGCTTGACGCGGCCGATCGCGCGGCAGATGTTGGGACGCGTGTACCGCTTCCGCCCCTTTTTCCCGGAGACCTCCGTGCGCCTTCCTGCCGTCGTCCTCCTCGCCGTTCTGCCCGTCCTCGCGGGCTGCCTCCCTCCACCCGCTTCCTCCCCGCGGCTCGCGGCGGAGCAGGAGGCGTACTGGAGCCAGCTGCAGCAGCTCTGCGGGCGCGCGTTCGCCGGCCGCGTCACCGAAGGCTCGCCCACCGATACCGCCTTTGCGGGCAGGACGCTGGTGATGCACGTCCGGCAGTGTCAGCCGGGCGAGATTCGCATCCCCTTTCATGTGGGAGAGGACCGGTCGCGCACCTGGATCGTGACCCGCACCGACGCCGGGCTGCGGCTCAAGCACGACCACCGGCACGCGGACGGCTCCGAAGACCGGATCACCCAGTACGGCGGGGACACCGCGGATCCGGGGACGCCGCAGACGCAGGAGTTCCGCGCCGACAGCCACACGGCGACCCTGATCCCCGCCGCCGCGACCAACGTGTGGACGATGCAGGTCGTCCCCGGAAGCACCTTCGGCTACGCGCTGCGACGGGAAGGAACCGACCGACGCTTCCGGGTGGAGTTCGACCTCACCCGCCCGGTGGCCCCGCCCCCGGCACCCTGGGGGTACTGACGGCGTCCGCCGCGGCGCCGAACAGGTTGAGCCGCAGGTCGAACCGCTCACCCACGCGCATCACCCGGTACAGGCGGAGGCCTTTGGCAGAGGGGCCGAGAACCAGGTCGAACAGGGCGGCGCCGACCGAGACCGGAGCGAGGACCACGTCCTTGAGACCGTCCATCCAGAGCTTGAGTTGAAAGATCAGCAGGTCGCGGACGATCACGCCCTTCGGAGTATGCGAGTCGGGCATCGGTTGCCTTCCGGATTGACGGGTCTCCTGCGGGGGAGCGGGCGAGCGCCCTGCGATCCCTACGGCCAACCGTCGGCCACGTTTCACCCGGGCGATGAGGACGCTCCCCCGGCGCGCGCTACCCGGCCGCCGGGGTCCAGGCGCGCGACGCCTGGCGGGTGCGCTCCAGCGCCTCGCGCATGAAGTGTTGGTGGACGTCGATCTCCGGCTCTCCGGGGGCGGCGCGGCGCTGCACGTAGCGCCCGTCGGGCATGAGGTCCCAGGCCAGGCGGTTGTCCCGCAGGGCCGTCTCCAGCAGCTCGACGATCCTGCCCTGCAGCTCCGGATCGTCCACGGGGACCAGCGCCTCCACCCGCTCGGCCAGGTTGCGGAAGCGCCAGTCGGCGCTGCCGATCAGCACCTCCGGCTGACCGTGGTTGTGGAAGTAGTAGACCCGATCGTGCTCCAGAAAGCGGCCGATGACGCTGACGATGCGGATGGTCTCGCTGTACCCGGGGAGCCCGGGCCGCAGCCGGCTGTGCCCCCGGACGAGAAGGTCGATCTGCACCCCCGCCTGGGACGCGCGATACAGCTCCCGGATGATGCCGACGTCGTCCAGCGCGTTGATCTTTGCAATGATCCGTCCGGTGCCGTGCTCCTCCTGTAGCCGCACCTCGCGGCGGATCAGCTCCTCGAAGCGGCTCCGCATGTCGCGCGGGGCGACCACCAGCTTGCCGTACCGCTGGTCCGGCGCGTGGCCGGTCAGCGAGTGGAACAGGTTGACCAGGTCGCGGCCGATTTCCGGGTCGCAGGTGAGCAGCCCGAGGTCGCTGTACAGGCGGGCGGTCCGCACGTGGTAGTTGCCGGTCCCGATGTGGCAGTAGGTGCGGGGGCGCCCGGACTCGTAGCGGACGATCAGCGTCACCTTGGCGTGGGTCTTGAGCCCCGGGAGGCCGTAGGTGACGTGGACCCCCGCGTCCTCCAGCATCTGCCCCCACTCGATGTTGTTTGCCTCGTCGAAACGGGCCTTGACCTCCACCAGCACCGCCACCTGCTTGCCGCGCTCCGCGGCACGCCGCAGCGCCTTGACTCCGGGCGAGTTATCGGAGGTGCGGTACAGCGTCTGCTTGATCGCGACGACCTTGGGTTCGTCGGCCGCCTCCTCA
Organism: Gemmatimonadota bacterium; assembly: GCA_030859365.1. Classification (GTDB taxonomy): domain Bacteria; phylum Gemmatimonadota; class Gemmatimonadetes; order Longimicrobiales; family Longimicrobiaceae; genus JALZKG01. The sequence goes on along the minus strand of JALZKG010000043.1, from coordinate 80 downwards.
AGCACCCCCAGGGTGCTGGCGACGAACGACTTGTACGGGTGGTGAACCAGGATAGGGTGCTTGCGGAAGATGGAGAAGAT
>JALZKG010000042.1 GCA_030859365.1 Gemmatimonadota bacterium | reverse complement strand
CCGCCCGGTCCCGCAGCACGCGGAGCGCCGCGGGATCGGCTTCCGCGGTCAGCGCCGGCACCCCCGGTTTCCAGATCCCGGCCTTTTCCCGGGCGATCTCGGCCAGCGTGCCGCCCAGGTACTCGGTGTGATCCACGCCCACGTTGGTGACCGCGGTCGCGAGGGGGACGAGCACGTTGGTCGCGTCGAGCCGTCCCCCGAGCCCCACCTCCACCACGGCGAAATCCACCCCCGCCTCCGCGAAGAGCAGAAAGGCGAGCGCGGTGGTCGCTTCGAAGAACGAGGCGCCGGTCCGCTCGACGGCCGGCCGCAGCCGCTCGGCCGCAGCGCGCAGGACGTCGTCCCTCACGGGCACTCCGTCGATGCGAATCCGCTCGTTGAAGCGCACAAGGTGCGGCGAGGTATACAAACCCACCCGGTGCGCGCCGGCCGAGCGGAGCGCCGCGTCGCACAGGGCGGCAACCGAGCCCTTGCCGTTGGTCCCGCCGATGTGGATCGCGTGAAAACGCCGGTGTGGATCCCCCACACCGGCGAGCAGCACCGTCGTCGTTTCCAGCCCCCAGCGCACCCCTCCGGTAGGGCGGCCGAAGAGCCAGTCCGCCGGTCCCGCGCTCACCCCGAAGAGTCCCTCCCGTTCACGGTTGCAACGCCGTTCCCCGCCTGATCGGGAGCACCGAGCATGTGTCGAAGCAGCCGGCCCAGCTCCCCCTTCATCTGTCGGCGATCCACGATCTGGTCGAGCATTCCGTGCTCCAGCAGGAATTCCGCGGTTTGAAAGCCTTCCGGAAGCTCTTGCTTGATCGTCTGCTCGATCACCCGGGGCCCGGCGAAGCCGATCAGCGCTCCCGGCTCGGCTAGGTTCGCGTCCCCCAGCATGGCGTAGGACGCGGTGACCCCGCCGGTGGTCGGGTCGGTAAGGATGGAGACGAAGGGGATCCCCGCCTCGTGGAGCTGTGCGAGCACGGCGGAGGTTTTGGCCATCTGCATCAGCGAAAAGATCCCCTCCATCATCCGCGCTCCGCCCGAAGCCGATACGATGATCAGCGGCGCGCTGTTTTCCAGCGCGCGCAGGCCCGCACGCGCGAGCTTCTCGCCCACCACGGACCCCATCGAGCCGCCGATGAAGCTGAAGTCCATCACACCCAGCGACACGGGGATGGACTCCACGGTGCCCTCTCCGGTGACCACCGCGTCGCCGTGCTTGCTCTTCCGCTCCGCCTGCGCGAGCCGTTCACGGTACGGCTTCAGATCGGTGAAGTCGAGCGGGTCTCCCGAGCGCAGATCGGCGTCGCGCTCCTGGAAGCTGCCCGCGTCGAGGAGCATCTCCACGTAGTCATCCGCGGGGAGGCGGAGGTGATGGGCACACTCCGGGCAGACGTTCCAGTTTTCCTTCAACTTTTCCGAGTACAGGATCTCCCCGCACTGGGGGCACTTCTCCCAGACGTTCGCCGGAACGTCGCGGCGGTCTCCCGCCTGGAGGCGGGTCTTCGGTTTGCGAAACCAGGACATGGCGTAGCGGGGCTCCGGGCGGCTAGCGTCGCCCCTCGGCGGCGATGCGCTGCACGATCGCCATGGCGAGCAGGTTGACGAGAAGGAACGACCCGCCGTACGAGACGAAGGGGAGCGGGATTCCGGTGATCGGCATGATCCCCACGGTCATCCCGACGTTGACCAGTACGTGGGCGAACCAGCTGCCGAAAAGGCCGAAGGGGACCAGGCTGGCGAACGGATCGGACGAACGCTCCGCGATACGGACCAGCCGCCAGAAGATGAGCCCGAAGGCAAGCAGCACCAGCGTCACTCCGAGAAAGCCCCACTCCTCCCCCACCACCGAGAAGATGAAGTCGGTGTGCTGCTCGGGGAGAAAGGCGAGCCGCTTCTGGGTGCCCTCCGTGAACCCCTTGCCGAACCACCCGCCGCTTCCGATCGCCACCCGCGACTGGATCAGGTTGTACCCCGCTCCGCGAGGATCGACCGACGGGTCCAAGAAGACCAGGAAGCGGTTCTTCTGATAGGTGGCGAGCGAGTTCCAGAGCGGCAGGGCGATCGTCCCGGCCGCGATGTTCACCCCCATCACCGAGGCGGCTTCGGAGAGCGTTGTGCGCGTCCTCCACACCACCACGCCGAGCAGGATGATGTACACCCCCCAGACCCAGGTGTTGATGGACAGAAAGAGCCCCAGCACGGGGCTGACAAGCAGAAACAGCGTCAGCAGCGGGGTCCCCGCCCAGAACAGCGACCAGATCAGGATGGACGCGAACACCAGCGCCGTTCCGAGATCCGGCTGGAGCATGACGAGCGCCATGGGGACCATCACCACCGCGATCGGCTTCCAGAGCCCCCACAGCGTCTGCGGCGCCTCGCGCCACTCTCCGAGCACGCGCGCGAGCATCAGGATCACGACGATCTTCGCGATCTCCGCGGTCTGGATTCGCACCGGGCCGATCGCGATCCACCCCGACACGCTTTCCGCCGTTCCCGCCCCGGTTCCGATGAACAGGGTGAGCACCAGGATGACGAGCCCGAACGCGTACGCCGGCTGCGCTCCCCACTCCAGCCATGCGACCGGGATGCGCAGGATCAGCGGGATCAGGAGAAGCGCCAGGATGAACCACTCCAACTGCCGCATCCACAGCCCCGTAACGATGCTGGAGGGCACGTCGAGGACGCCGGCGCTGTACACCATCGCGATCCCGAAGACCGCGAGCCCGGCGACCAGAAGAAAGAGTACGGGATCTCCGAGGGGTACGATCCGAAGACGCCTCATTGCAGACGGATCACGCGACCGACCGGTAGGCGGAAAGAGCGGCCACCCCGGCGAGCGCGGCGTACAGCGCCGCCAGCGGGGCGATCAGGAGCAGCGCGGAAGCCGAGGTCGGCTCCGCCACGGTCCAGAGCACCAGCGCGAGCAGGGCATCGTAGAGCCACTTGCCCGCGAACAGGTAGAGGGCGGTGAGCACCACCCCGTCGCCGGAAAGCACATCCCGGGAGCGCGCGCCCAGATAGCCGAGCACCGTCAGCACCAGGGCACTGGCACCCAGGGAGAAGGGGATCACCGAGCCTTCGAGGAAGCCGAGCAGAAGACCGAGCCCCGCCGCCCCACCTGGACGCATCTCTCGAGCGGCGAGCAGAAGCGCGACTACCAGCAGGTCTGGAAAGCGCTCCCCCAGGCCGAAACCGATGCGGAACACGAAGTGGGCGGCTATCAGCACCACAACCAGCAGGACCAAAGGCCAGCGGGATCCGTTCATCGGGTCACCTCCGCCGTGCGGCCGGCTCGCGATTGGCAGGC
>JALZKG010000022.1 GCA_030859365.1 Gemmatimonadota bacterium | reverse complement strand
GGAGTGGGCTTCGGGGTGGTGGTCGGAGCTCGCGAAGCGAGACGGCGGCTGCCGGCGCGGTGAGTCGCCTCAGGGCGAGCCCGGTACCGGGCTCGCACCTTCGGGTACCAGCGACACCTGCACGTAGTTGCGGGTGTCGAAGTACCGCTGCGCGGCGCGCTGCACCGCCACCGCGGTGAGCCCGGCGATCCGCTCCCCGGCGGACAGGATCTCTCTCGCGTCCCACGCGTAGCGGTCGTACGTCATCAGCTGCGACAGCCAGAAGCCGTTCTCCCGCAGCGCGGTCTGGTGCGCGCGGCGCTGCGCCTCCCGCACCTTGGCCATCTCCGCCGCGGTGGGACCTTCCCGCTGCAGCCGCGCGATCTCCGCGAAGACGACGCCGGAAAGCTCGTCCAGCCGCTCCGGATCGCTGCCGAACCCCACCGCCACCCGGTACTCGGGGCGGGGGTCGCGGGCGGCGGAGGCGTTCACCCCCACCCCGTAGCTGCCGCCGAGCTCCTCGCGGACCGTCTCCCGCAGGCGGAGCTGCAGGACCTCCGCTGCGGAGTTGAGCGCGTGGACCTCGCCGCGCGCGAACTCCAGGGGGCCACTGAACACGATTTGCGTACGCGCCTTGGGCTCGCTGCCGCGCCGCACTGTCTTGCGGACCACGCCGCGCGGCGGCGTGACGCCCACGTCCCTCCAGCGCTCCTTCCGGCCGGCCGAGGGGAGGCTGCCGAGGTAGCGCTCCACCAGCGGGCGGATGGAGTCCGGCTCGAAGCGCCCCACCAGAAAGAAGGTGAAGTCCCCCGCGTCGCCGAAGCGGTCGCGGAAGACGCCGAGCGACCGGTCCAGATCGAGCGAGTCGAAGACGGCGGGCGAGGGGGGGCGGGCACGGGGGTGCGCCTGCGACAGCGTCACCTGCAGCGTGTCGCTGAACGCTGCCTCGGGGCTTAGGGCGCGGTTCGCCAGGCCCGCGCGGGCACGGGAGCGGTACGCCTCCCACGCCACCGGGTCGCGGCGCGGCTGGGTAAAGTACAGATGGACGAGCTGAAACATGGTTTCCACATCGCGCAGGGAGGCGATGCCGGACACGCTCTCCTGCAGATCGCCCAGGCTGACTCCCACGCTGGCCGCGGTCCCGGCGAGCCGCTTCCCCAGCGCGACGACGTCCCACTCCCCGACGCCCCCGACCTGCGCCGCCGCGGTGGCGAACGCGGCGTCGGTGTACGCCGAATCGCCCACCAGCGAGGTGCCGCCGGGGCTTCGGGCGGCCAGCAGGATCTCATCGTCCTGGAAGTCGGTGGGCTTCAGTATCACCCGCACCCCATTGGCGAGCGTCCACTCCCGCACCCCGATCTCCGGGACGTCCCGCTCCCGCACCACCGTACCTGGCTGCGGAAGATCGCGGAGCAGCGGCGCGTCCGATACCGTTTCGCTGTACGCGCTCACTTGCTGTCCGTCCACCTCCCGCACCACGGCGGCGAGCTGCGCCTGGCTCGGCACCCGCACCCCCGGCCGGGCCGGGAGGCTGGCGAGGACCACCCGGTCCGACGCCGTCGTCCACTCCCGCGCGGCGGCGGCCGTCTCTTCCCGCGTGATGTCGGGGAGGAGGTGCTGCACCAGCGCGTAGTCGGTCGCGATCGCGGTCGGAATGCCCCCGTAGAGGAAGTGGCTGACGTACTCCCCCGCGAAGCCGGCCGACGTCGCCCTGTCGCGCTCGGCATACCGCTGCTCCATCCGGCGAAGCAGCTCGGTCTTTTCGCGCTGCAGCTCCGAAGCGGTGAAGCCGTGCTCCCCCGCGCGCCGTACCTCGGTCAGCAGGGCGCGCAGCCCGGCCTCCGGCGCGGTGTCGCGGACGGCGGCGTTCAGCACCAACGCCTGCGTCGGGCGGAGCATCCGCCCCTGGAACGACCCCACGTCCAGGAGCGGCGCATCGGGGCGCTGCAGACTCTCCTGGAGCCTCCCCACCAGCATGGTGCCCGCGAGCGACTCGACGAGCCAGCGGCGGTAGGCACTGTGGGTTCCCCCCGGCTCCGCGGGGCGCTTCAGGTAGAGGCTGACCTCCGCGGAGGTCGCTTCGGGGTCGGAGGCAACCGAAAAGCGGGTGGCGGCGTGGCCGGGGATGGCGAACTCCGCCCGGAGGCGTGGCTGGGATGGGCTCCGGATATCCCCGAAGTGCCGCCGGATCAGCCGCTCCACCACGGCGGGGTCGAAGTCACCGACGGCGACCACCGCCATCAGATCCGGGCGGTACCATTCCCGGTAGAAGCGCTGCAGCGCCGCCAGATCGAACGTTTCGAGCGTCCGTCGGTCGCCGATGGGGAGCCGCTCCGCGTAGCGGGAGCCACCGAAGAGTACCGGAAAATGACGGTCCTGGAGCCGCGCCCCCGCACCCTGTCCCAGACGCCACTCCTCGACCACCACCCCACGCTCCTTGCGGACCTCAGCGGAGTCGAACAGCACCCCGTGCGCCCAGTCCTCCAGCACCGCGAAGCCGGTTTCCAGCACCCCCGCGCTGTCGGTGGGGAGGGTGAGCTGGTACACCGTCTCATCGAAGGAGGTATAGGCGTTCACGTCGGGGCCGAAGCGCATCCCTACCCCTTCCAGATAGTCCACCAGCGCCTGCTTGGGGAAGCGGCGGGTGCCGTTGAACGCCATGTGTTCCACGAAGTGCGCGAGGCCGCGCTGGTCATCGTCCTCCAGCACGCTGCCGGCGTTGACCACCAGCCGGAGCTCCGCGCGGTTGCGCGGCTCGTTGTTGGGTCGGATGTAGTAGCGCAGCCCGTTCTCCAGGGTGCCGATGCGCACCTGCGGATCCTGCGGAAGCCGCTGGTCCGCAGGCGCGAGCACGGTGGGCTCCCCCTGGCGTGCAACGGACGCGCAGCCGGAAAGTCCGAGCAGGCAGAGGGCGATCAGCGCGACGGGGCGCCACAGATTCATGAGATTCATCGATGCACGGGAGGACCGGCGAAAGCCGCGTACGAGCTAACTCCTACAACGCACCTCGCCCGGAGGTCCATCGTCGGAAATCACCCCCCGGGTGCGGAAGCTCCGCGCGGGGGAGCGTATGTCCAGCATCACCACCCCTTTCCGAAACCTTTTGCGACTATGCTCCCGGTTGAAGGTGCGCTCATGCGGCGTCCTCCTCCGGGTGATTCCAATCTGTGGCAGGCGCAGGCTCACTCAGTGCGGCGGTGAGAGCACCCCACTCCCAGAAGCCACGGGAGCGATGGTGAAGTTCCATACGGCTCGCGCCGTAGCCGCGGGGATCGGCTCCTGGAACGAGAACGGATCCACCCGACGCAGGTCTCCGCCCGGCTTCCATAAGGCACCTTGGGCCTCCCCCACTTTCGTGGACACCAAGATAAGGTTGGGCATCTTCCCAGCCAGGAGGTGTTCCATGGCAGAGAGACGACAGTTCACGAGGGAGTTCAAGGTCGAAGCGGTCCGTCTGGTGGTTGAGGAGGAGCGGCCTCGGGCGCAGGTGGCGCGGGAGTTGGACATCGGGCGCAACCTGCTGCAGTGTGGGAAGCGGGAGAACGCGTTTCTAAAGAAAGCGGCGGCGTGACTCTCGCGAGGGAGTCGCCGCGCAAGTACGCCTGCATTCATCGGCACCGGCCGGAGTTCGAGGTCCGCCTCATGTGCCGGGTGCTGGGCGTCTCCCGCTCGGGCTTCTACGCGTGGCGGAAGAGTCGCCCGAGTCAGAGGCAGCGCCAGGACGAGCGACTCCGCAGCCTGATCCGCATCGATCGATCTCGCGTTCCAGTCGGAGGGGGAGGAGCAGGAGTTCTGGGACGAGCACGACTCCACCGATCATGTGGAGTGGAGCGAAGCGCGTCCGGTGGTGCTCGCCAACCTTCAGCCATGGACGAAGACGATCTCGCTGCGGAGCGTATGGAGGCCGAGCGCACGCGCGGCATGGTAGGAAGGCGACAGTCTCGCGGCGACCTAACGAGTGGATGAAGGCGGCGCAGGGCCGGGCATGCTTTTGCAGTAGCGGCAGCTCTTGCGCGCCGGCCCTCCGCGCCTGATCCTGAGTGTTCGCCCGCCGCCTACAGCTGCTTCACTTCCGTGACCAGTTCCCCCAGCGACTGCTTGGCGTCGCCGAATAGCATGGCGGTACCCGGAAGGAAGAACAGCTCGTTCTCCACCCCCGCGTACCCGGCCGCCATGCTCCGCTTCAGCACGATCACGTTCTGCGCCCGGTCCACGTTCAGGATCGGCATCCCGTAGATGGGGCTTGCGGGATCGTTGCGCGCCGCGGGGTTGACCACGTCGTTCGCGCCGACGACCAGCGCCACGTCGGTGCGCTCGAAGTCGTCGTTGATCTCCTCCATGTCGAAGAGCTGGTCGTAGGGGACGTTCGCCTCCGCCAGGAGCACGTTCATGTGGCCCGGCATCCGCCCCGCGACCGGGTGGATGGCGAACTTCACCGCGACCCCGCGGCGCTGCAGCAGCTCCGACAGCTCGCGGACGATGTGCTGCGCCTGCGCCACCGCGAGGCCGTACCCCGGGACGATCACCACCTGGTTCGCGTAGCCCAGGAGCACCGCCGCGTCGTCGGCGCTGGTGGCGCGGTGGCTCCGCCCCTCCCGTTCCGCCTCCGCTTCGTGCGCGGCGCCCCCGCCGCCGAAGCCGCCGAGCAGCACGTTCAGCAGCGAGCGGTTCATGGCGTCGCACATGATCTTGCTCAGGATGATCCCCGACGCGCCCACCAGCGCCCCGCTCACGATCAGCGCGTAGTTGCCGAGCACGAAGCCGGTCGCGGCGGCGGCGATCCCCGAGTAGGAGTTGAGCAGCGCCACCACCACCGGCATGTCCGCCCCGCCGATGGGGATCACCAGCAGCACGCCCAGCACCAGTGCGAGCAGCGCCACCGCCCCCACGACCCAGGCGATGGACTCCGCCGCGTCCACGGGAGCACCCAGCGTCCAGAGCGCGTAGGCGAAGCCGCCGAGTACCGCGGCGCCGAGGAGCACCGTCAGCGGCCGCATCCCGGGGAAGGCGATGGGGTTGCCGGTGAAGCGCCCGCTCAGCTTGCCGAAGGCGACCACGCTCCCCGAAAAGGTGACCGAGCCGATGGCGACGCTGAGCAGCACCGTGGTGACCAGCGTCGCGCCGAGCGGCTCCAGCCCGCGCAGCGCCAACGTGCTGTCCGGGACGGCGTAGCGCGCGATCTCGGCCGCGGCCACCAGCACCGAGGCGGCGCCGCCGAGGCCGTTGAGCGCGGCCACCATCTCCGGCATCGCCGTCATCCGCACCCGCCGCGCGGCCACCACGCCGATGGCCGAGCCGAGCAGCACCCCACCGGCGATCATCGCGGGGCTCAGGATTTGCCCCCCGAGCAGGGTGGCGACGACGGCGACCAGCATCCCGACAGCGGCGATCTGGTTGCCGCGTCGCGCGGTGGCGGGGGAGCCGAGCCGCTTCAGTCCCAGGATGAAGCAGACGGCGGCGGCCAGGTAGACCAGGTTGAGGAGCCAGGGGGGGATCATGCGCGCCCCCGGGCTACGCCGCCGGCGGGCCGGGGGGCGTTTCCCGCTTCCGGAACATCTGCAGCATGCGGTCGGTCACCAGAAAGCCGCCGACGACGTTGACGGTGGCGATCACCAGCGCGGCGAAGCCGAGCCAGCGCGCCCACGTCCCCTCCACCATCCCGGCGAGCACCAGCGCGCCCACCATGGTGATCCCGCTGATGGCGTTGGAACCGGACATCAGCGGGGTGTGCAGCGTCGCCGGCACCTTGGCGATGATCTCGAAGCCCACGAAGGCGGCGAGCACGAAGACGATCACGAACGTTTCGAGCATGGCGGGGCCGGTTCAGGGGATGGGATCGAGCAGGGAGCGGACGCGTGGGTGGACGACCTCGCCGCCACGCGCGACGCACACGTCCCGGAAGATCTCGTCGTCGGGATCGGGGCGGAAGGCGCCGTCGCGGGTGAACTCCGCGATGGTGGCGGCCACGGTACGGGCGTACATCTGGCTGGCGTGGAGCGGCATCTCGGCGGCCAGATTCAGCGGCCCGAAGATCCGCACACCGCCCGCCTCCGTCATCTCCCCGGGACGGGTGAGCGCGCAGTTTCCCCCATTGGGGGCGGCGATGTCCAGGATGACCGAGCCCGGCGCCATGGCGCGCACCGCCGCCTCCGTGATCAGCAGCGGCGCGGGGCGGCCGGGGATCAGCGCGGTGGTGATCACCACGTCCGCCTCCCCGACGTGGGGGACGAGCAGCTCCGTCTGGCGTCGCTGCCGCTCCTCGTCCAGCGCCCTGGCGTAGCCCCCCGCGCCCTCCGCGTCGGCGGTGGGAAGCTCCAGCTCCACGAAGCGGGCACCGACGCTTTCCACCTGCTCGCGCGCGGCGGCGCGCACATCGTAGGCAGACACGACCGCTCCCAACCGCCGCGCCGTCGCCAGCGCCTGCAAGCCCGCCACCCCGGCGCCGAGGACCAGCACCTTCGCGGGACGGACGGTCCCCGCGGCGGTGGTCAGCAGCGGAAAGAACTTCGGCAGCGCCTCCGCGGCGAGGAGCACCGCCCGGTAGCCCGCGACGGTCGCCATGGCGGAAAGCGCGTCCATCTTCTGCGCCCGGGTGATGCGCGGTACCAGCTCCATGCTGAGCGCGGTGGCACCCGTGGCGGCCAGCTCACGCACCCCCCGCGGGTCGTCCAGCGGGCGCAGAAAGGCGATCACGGTGCTCGCCGGGCCGAGCCGCGCCCGCTCCTCGGCGGAGGGGGCGGCGACGCGAGCCACCACCTCGGCCGCGTGCACCTCGTCGGCGGATACGATGTCGGCCCCCGCTTCGCGGTAGGTGTCGTCAGGGAAGAAGGCGCCGCTGCCGGCACCGGTCTCCACCCGCACCTCCGCGCCGTCGCGGATCAAGCGCGCGGCCACGTCCGGGGTCAGCGCCACGCGGCGCTCTCCCGGCGCGCTTTCGCGCGGCACCCCGACCGTCACCGCCACGGGCGGGACGCCTCTTGAGTACGGGGGGTCATGCCTGCCCGGAAGCGATCATGGAATCGAACCCTTCGCGAAAGGTGGGATAGCGGAAGCGGTAGCCGGAGGCCACCAGCCGCGCGCTGCTACACCGCTTGTTGCTGCGCCGGCCCATCCGTCCGCCGCTTTCTCCTTCCGCAACCGGGGGGGCGGGGCGGCCGAGGCGCTCCGCGAGCCAGCGGAGCACGGTGCACAGCTCTGCCGGCTCGCGGTCCACGCCGACGTACAACGCCTCCGGATCGGGCAAGGCCAGCAGGTGGTGCAGCGCGCCCGCGCAGTCGTCGCGGTGGATGCGGTTGGAGTAGCGCGGAGGGCCGACGGGGCAGACGGCGCTCCCCTCGCGCGTTTCGCGGACCAGCCGGTCCCTGCCCGGTCCGTAGATCCCGCCGAGCCGGAGCACCGTGGCGGGAAAGGGACCGTCGCGAACGAGCCGCTCACCCTCCAGCAGGGCGGCGGCGGACGCGCCCGCCGGCTCGGTCGGTGACGCCTCGTCCACCCACTCCCCCCCGCGCTGGGCGTACACGCCGGTGCTGGAGGTGAAGACGACGCGGCCCGGCACCTGTCCGCCCGCCGCCAGCGCGTCGAGCAGGTTGCGGACCCCGTCCACGTACGCGTTCCGGTACGCCGTCTCCCCCCCTCCGCCCGCCGACGCGCTGTACACGACGGCGTCCAGCTCCGGCGGCAGGTTGCGCAACGTTTCGGGGCGCGCGAGGTTCGCGGCGAGGGGCAGCACCCCATCGGGAAGCCCCTCCGGCTGCCGCCGCAGCCCCCAGATCGCGTGCCCCTCGTCCGCCAGCCGCGCGGCGAGCGCCGAGCCGACGTAGCCGCAGCCGGCGATCAGGACGCGCATCGCCGTGATGCGGTCCCGGGGGTGCGGCGTGTGTCGGAGGCAGGCCCCCCGGCTTCGGAGCGGGCGTGTATGCGCACGGCAGGGGAAAGAGGGGGAGAGCAGGAAGTGCTGCAACATGGCGCCCGCGGGCGCCGGGAACAAGCACCTTGTGCGGCCGGGGTTCGCGCTGGCACATTCCCGCGTCTCCATCCCTCCAGAGCCCCACCGCCCCTGCCGCGCTCCCTGCTCGCGCCGCGCCTGCTCTTCTGGCTCCTCGCCGCCTTCACCCTCACCCCGTGGGCCTCGCCCGCGCTCGCGCTCGCGCTCGGCGCGGCGCTGGCGCTCACCCTCGGCAACCCGTTTCCCAAGCGGACGGCGCGCACGTCCCGGTGGCTCCTCCAGGGGTGCGTGGTGGGCCTCGGCTTCGGGATGTCGCTCGGCAGCGTGCTCGCCGCCGGAGCGACCGGCGTCGCGGCGACCGTGGTGGTGATCGTCGGGGCGCTGGCGCTCGGCCTGGTGATGGGACGTTGGCTCCGCGTGGACGCCGACACCTCGCTGCTGATCTCGGCGGGGACCAGCATCTGCGGCGGGAGCGCCATCGCCGCCGTCGGCCCAGCCATCGGGGCCAGAGACGAGTCGATGAGCGTCGCGCTGGCCACGGTTTTCGTGCTGAACGCGGTGGCCCTCGTCATCTTTCCGCCGCTCGGCCGGCTGCTGGGGCTCGACGAGGCGCAGTTCGCTTTGTGGGCCGCCGTCGCCATCCACGACACCAGCTCGGTGGTGGGCGCGGCGACGGAGTACGGACCCGCCTCGCTCGCGGCGGCCACGGTGCTCAAGCTCGCGCGAGCGCTCTGGATCGTCCCGCTGG
>JALZKG010000021.1 GCA_030859365.1 Gemmatimonadota bacterium | reverse complement strand
ATCCTCTCCCGGATGGAAGGGGTAGAGGTCACGTTGCTGCACGACTCGGACGCTGCCAAGGCACGGACCCTCGCCGAACGCTTCCGGGTACCGCGGGTCGCACGGTCCGCGGACGAGGTGTGGCGGGACGACGAGGTGGACGGGGTGGTGATCGCGACCCCCAGCTTTCTGCACGAGGAGCACGCCCGCGCGGCGCTGGCGGCGGGCAAGTACGTGCTCTGCGAGAAGCCGCTGGCGCTTTCCGCCGCGGGAGCCGCGCGGGTGCTCGCGGAAGACGGCGCGGACGGACGGCTTATCGTCGCGATGAACCAACGCTTCCGGCCGGACGCGCGCGCTCTGCGGGAGCTACTCCTCGCCGGTGCACTCGGCGAAATCTTCACGTTGAGCGCCGGCTGGCTCAGCCGGTCCGTCAGCCGGGACCCCCGCTCCTGGCGGCAGCGGAAGGAGAGCGCTGGCGGCGGGGCGTTCATGGATCTGGGGGTGCAGATGCTGGATCTGGCGCTCTGGCTGCTTGAGGTGCCGGAGCCGCGCCGGGTTTCGGCCCAGATGCACCGTGCGCCCGGGACCGACGTGGAGGACGCCGCGGCCCTGATGGTGCGGCTCGCGGGCGAGCGCTGGATCAACCTCGAGGTCGCGTGGAGCTTCCGTCCCGAGCAGGACCGCCACTTTCTGCACCTCATGGGAGAGGGTGGTTCGGCTTCGCTCGACCCCCTCAGTGTCTTTCGGGATACTCCCGCCGGACCGGTCGACGCGACACCCCGCGTGGCTCCGAGCCGGGAGAACCCATTCACCGCGTCGTACCGTCAGGAGTTGGAGCACTTTGTCGAGACGGTGCGCGGGGAGCGGGCCGCCGCCGCGCCGACCGAGCAGGCAACGTTGATGCGGCTCGTGGAGGGGACGTACCGCTCGGCCGAAGAGGGGACGGAGATCGATCTGGGGTAGCGATGTCCCCTGGTACCCGTCTTGCGCTCGCAACGCCCTTCCCGGCGCCGACGGGCGGCGCCCTTCCCACATTTGGAGCGAGGTATGGCAGACGTCGAAGCGCTGATCCAGGGGTTGAACGAGGACCTGGCCGCGGAGTACCAGGCGATCATCATGTACCGCACGTATGCGAGCCTGGCGAGCGGTCCGTACCGTCAGGAGTTGAAGGCGTTCTTCGAGGGTGAGATCCTCGACGAGCTGAACCACGCCGCCTTTCTGGCGGACAAGATCGTCGCGCTGGGAGGCACCCCCACCACCACCTCGTCCCCCGTCGCGGCTGCGAAGGACAATCGCGGGATGCTGGAGAACGCGCTGCAGGCCGAGGTGGAGACGATCGAGCGCTACATCCGCCGCATCGACCAGGCCGACGCCGCCGGCGAGCTTTCGATCAAGGTGCAGCTGGAGGGCCTCGTGGTCGACGAGAGCAACCATCGGGACGACATCCGGCGTATGCTGATGGACTGGCGCTGAGCGAGCGGCGGTTGCTCCGCGGGCGGCGGGCTGCTATCTTGTGAGCTGTCCGATCCGCCGGATTCGCTCCGGTGGATCTTCTATTTGTTCCTTTTTCCGCAGGGTGCGGCCGTGAAGCCGGATATCCATCCCGAGTACCGACCGGTGGTGTTTCGTGACACCTCCAACGAATTTTCCTTTCTGACCCGCTCGACCATCCAGTCCTCGCAGACCGTCCAGTGGGAGGACGGCAACGAGTATCCGGTCGTGAACCTGGAAATTTCCAGCGCTTCGCACCCGTTCTATACCGGCAAGCAGATGCTGATCGATACGGCTGGCCGGGTGGAGCGCTTCAAGCAGCGCTACGGCACTCCCCAGGCAGGCAAGTAGAAAGGGAGCCGGGGCGAAGACCCGGCTCTTTCGCTATGGAGCCGATGGACGAGAAGATCCGCGACGCAGAGCGGAGCTACGAGGAGCTTTCCACCCGCCTGGCGGATCCCGCCGTGATCGGGGACCATGACAAGCTCCGGGAGCTGTCGCGTGAGCACGCCCGCCTGAACGAGGTGGTGAGCGCCGCCGCCGAGCTGCGCCGCGCCCGGCAGGAGCTCGACGGCACCCGCGTCCTCCTCGACGACGAGCCCGACGCGGAGATGCAGGCGCTCGCCGAAGCGGAGGCCGCCGAGCTGGAAGGGCGGGTGCGTGTGCTGGAGGCGGAAACCCGGCGCCTGCTGATGCCTCGCGACCCCCTCGACGACCGCGACGCGGTCGTCGAGGTGCGTGCCGGCACCGGCGGCGACGAAGCCGCCCTCTTCGCGGGGGAGCTGTTCCGCATGTACGCCCGCTTCGCGGAGCTGCACAAGCTGAGGCTGGAGGTCGTCAGCGTCTCCGAAGGAGGGATGGGCGGGGTGCGGGAAGCGGTCTTCGTGGTGCGTGGGCAGAACGCCTACGGAGACCTCCGCTACGAGTCCGGCGTGCACCGGGTGCAGCGGGTGCCCGCCACGGAGAGCCAGGGACGCATCCACACCTCCGCGGCCACCGTCGCCGTTCTCCCCGAAGCGGAGGAGGTGGACGTCCAGATCTCCGACAACGAGATCAAGACCGACGTGTACCGCTCCTCCGGCCCGGGCGGCCAGTCGGTCAACACCACCGACTCGGCGGTGCGGATCACTCACCTGCCCACCGGGCTCGTGGTGACCTGCCAGGACGAAAAGTCTCAGCACAAGAACAAGGACAAGGCGATGCGGGTCCTCCGCGCCCGTCTGCTCGACCTGCGCATTGCCGAGCAGGAAGCGGAGCGCGCCCGGGATCGCAAGACGCAGGTGGGGACTGGCGACCGCTCCGCGAAGATCCGCACCTACAACTTTCCGCAGAGCCGGGTCACGGACCATCGCATCGGCTACACCACGCACGCCCTTCAGCAGGTGCTCGACGGCGATCTGGACGATCTGCTGAACCACCTCAGGATGGCCCGCCAGGCCGAAGCCGCGTAGCACCCCGCGTGACGGAACGGAGATGGACGGTCGTCGAGATGGTGAAGTGGACGGCCGACTACCTGAGCGGCAAGGGGGTGCACAACGCCCGGCTGAACGCGGAGCTGCTGCTCTCCGGGGTCCTCGGCCTCAAGCGTCTCGACCTGTACCTTCAGTTCGACCGGCTGCTGACCTCCGCGGAGATCGCGGAGTTCAAGGCGCGCCTGCGGCGCCGTGCGCGGCGGGAGCCGCTGCAGTACATTGACGGCTGGGCCGCGTTTCGGCAGCTGCGGCTGGCAGTCGACCGGCGGGTGCTGATCCCCCGCCCCGAGACGGAGCAGCTGGTGGAGGCGGTGCTCGGTTGGGTCGGTGCACGGCAGGGGCTGGAGGGGTTGGACGTGGGGACGGGCTCCGGAGCCATCGCGCTCGCGCTCGCCACCGAGGGGCCGTTCCGGCGTGTCGTGGCGACGGAGCCGTCGGCCGATGCGCTGGAGGTGGCGCGGGGGAACCACGCCGCGCTCGGGGGGTGTGGCGCGCCCGTCGAGTTCCGTCGTGGGAGCGCGTTCGCCCCGGTCCGGGG
>JALZKG010000376.1 GCA_030859365.1 Gemmatimonadota bacterium | reverse complement strand
GCGGAGCGCTTCGGCCTCGGCCGGCGCCCCCGCACGCTCCGGGTCGAAGCGCGCCGAGAACAGGCCAACCAGCAGCCGCGCCACGCGCGGATACGCGAGCAGCGCCCGGACCGGAGCCAGCCGGGAGGGGACCGCGCCAATCTGCGACGCGTAGTTGGCGTAGGTGCGGAGCAGGTCCACCTCGCGCCAGCGCAGTCCCGCGCGGAGCGACAGGGCGTTGAAAGCGTCGCGGGGGGCGTCGCCGGTGCGGGCGGCGACCAACATCTCCGCGAGGATGTCCGACAGCTCCGAGGGGATCGGCGCCCCTTCGCGGGTCTGCGCCGCGAACGAGTAGACCATCAGCAGGGGCAGGCTTTCACCCGACACCTCGTAGGTGTCCACCTCGATCACTCGCACCCCGGCGTCCTCCAGGATCGGCATGAAGTCCGAGAGGATCAGCCGCTCCCCCTGCACGTACAGCTTGAGCAACGAGCTTTCCGCGGGTGCCTGGTCCTCCGGAATCGGCTGCCGCAGGTGCAGGGCGGCCGATTCACCCTGCCGCTGCATCACCTCCAGGTGCAGCACATCGTGCATGGCCGCGGCGGGCGAGTTGGCCGCCCGGTACTCGGCGCTGAACGCCGCACCGTAGATGCGGGCGAGGCGGCGCGCCTCCTCCGGCTCGATCACCTCGGCCAGATGCTCGCGCAGCCGCTCCTCCCAGGAGCGGATGATCCCGGCGATCTCCCGCTCCAGCTCTCGGGCGACCGCGTCCCCCGCCACATCGTCCGGAACCGCGAGGTAGAAGTGGAGGCTGGCCTGGTCCCCCGCGCCCATCGCCAGGTAGTAGTTCAGCACCTGTCCGTTCAGCCGCTTGGCAAGCGCCGTCTCGATCTGCCGCCGGACGTCGCCGCTGAAGCGCCCCCGCGGCAGGATCACCATCACGTTGGTGCCGCGCGCCGCGGCGTCGGGCCGCATCAGCACCCGAACCTCGTCGCTGAAGAGGGTCGCAAGCACCGCCTGCATCTCCGTTTCCAGCTGCTCCGCCGTGCCCTGGAAAAGACTCTCCTTGGGCATGGAGTTGAAGATCGTGATGATCTCCTTGTAGTCGTGCGAGCCGGGCCGCGAGTCCGCCGCGCTCAGGATGCGGTGCAGCTTGCTGCGCAGGATGGGGATCAGCTCCGCGTGCTCGGCGTACGCCTTGGAGGTGAACAGTCCCAGAAAGCGGCGCTCCCCCGTGACCTGCCCGGCCTCGTCCAGCGTCTTGACGCCGATGTAGTCCAGACGGGCGCGCCGATGGACGGTCGCCTCCGCGTTCGCCTTGGAGACGATCAGCAGCGGCGCCCGCTCCACCCGGGCGCGAAAGGAGTCGGACAGCTCCCGAAGCGGCACGGGAGAGGCGTACGCCGAATCACCGGCGTTGCGCAGAATCCCCAGCCCGGAGTCCGCACGTACCTGCAGCGCGCGCTCCGCTCCCGTGCCTTCGATGTCGTAGGCGCGAAAGCCGAGAAACACGAAGTTGTCGCGGGTGAGCCACCGCAGAAACTCGTGGATCTCCGAAAGGGCTTCGGCTCGCTCCGGAAGCTGCTCCGCATAACGGTCCACCAGCTCGATCGTCTCGTCCAGGGCCTGCAGCATCGCCGGGAAGTCGGTGGTCGCTTCCACCACGTCCCCCAGTCGGCGCTCGACCTCCTCCTTCAGATGGGAGCGGCGCTCCGCTTGCTCGACGCGGGAAACCTCGCAGTGGACGAGCGTGTCCAACCCCTCTCCTTCGGGGGGATGAACGGCGCACACCATCCCCGAGGCGTCGCGCTCCACCCGCAACACCGGGTAGGCAACCTGAAAGATGGACAACCCCTCGGCGGACAGATACTCGCGGATGGTGTCCACGATAAAGGGACGGTCCCCCACCTCGGCGCGGATCACCGTGACCGGTGCCGACCAGGGCACCGCATCGTCTTCCGGGTTCACCACCTCCACGTTCACCTCGCGGGGGCGAGACCGTTCCAGAAAGCGGTACGCGCTCTCCGTCAGGGCGGAGAGGGTATCGATCGACCGCTCCTGAAGCAGCGCGCGGGGCACCTTCTGAAGGAACAGGCGAGCGAAGTCGCAGAGCGGCTCCGGGCCGCCGGGGTGCCGCGCCGCCAGCCGCTCGCACAGGGCGTCGATCGTGGCGCCGCGGGAAAGAGGCGCTGCGGGGGAGGTATGGCTTGGGGAGCTCATCACGACAGAAGGGAAACGCGGGTGTGCGGGACGAAGTGCTGCGGGGCGGGCGCAAATCTAACGCCGGGGTGTGGCTTTGGCACCCACCCCAGGGAGACGTGACGCTGTGCCTCGGGCCGCCCGCTTCCGTCCAAATTTTCGATGCACTCTCATGAATGCAGGCAAAGATGCGGCGAAATGTCGGGATAAAGCTCGGTTAGAGGGGTGCACCTGTTGTGTCAAGTTGTTGCTGTAAAAGCCGGGCAGCCCCTTCGATCCAGATCTTCTCAGTCGTTCCCCCTCCGGGGTGAGTCGGGCCGTAGCGCC
>JALZKG010000488.1 GCA_030859365.1 Gemmatimonadota bacterium | reverse complement strand
CTTCCTGGAGCGGCTCGCCGGGGTGGACGATCCGGAGCGCAAGCGCAAGATCATCGGCAACACCTTTGTCGACGTCTTCGAGGCAACGAGCGAGCGCATCGGCGGCGATGCGCGGTTCCTGGTGCAGGGGACGCTCTACCCAGACGTCATCGAGTCGCTCTCGGTGAAGGGCCCCTCGGCCACCATCAAGACGCACCACAACGTCGGCGGACTCCCCGAGAAGATGAAGTTCGCGCTGATCGAGCCGCTGCGGGAGCTGTTCAAGGACGAGGTGCGGCAGGTGGGGCGCGAACTCGGGCTGCCCGAGGAGATGGTGGGGCGGCACCCCTTTCCGGGGCCCGGGCTCGCGATCCGGGTGCTGGGCGCGGTGGACCAGTCGAAGCTGGAGATCCTGCGGCGGGCGGACACCATCTACCTGGAGGAGATCCGCGCCGCCGGGCTGTACGACGAGATCTGGCAGGCGTTCGCGGTGCTGCTCCCGGTACGCACCGTCGGGGTGATGGGCGACGAGCGCACCTACGACTTCGTGTGCGCGCTCCGCGCCGTTACCTCCCGCGACGGGATGACGGCGGACTGGTACCCCTTTCCGCACGACGTGCTGGGGCGCATCTCGACCCGGATCATCAACGAGACCGACGGGATCAACCGGGTGTGCTACGACGTCTCCTCCAAGCCGCCGGCAACCATCGAATGGGAGTGAAGCGCGCGCGGGAGATGACGAGGATGGCGACAGCGACCGATTACGTGCACCACTGTTTTCGCGCGGCCATGTTCGCCCCCTCCTTTCCGTGCCTGGGCGCCAAGGCGGCGCTGCGGCGGGGCGCGTATCGCTTCGGGCTGTACCCCGCACTCGGCTCGCCGGAGGCGGCGACGTGGCTCGCCCGCGACCTCGTCACCTTTCTGGGCGAGCGCCAGGCGCTGTGCCCGGGCTTTCAAAGCTATGTGGCGAGCTTCACCGGACCGCCTCCGTCGGATGAAACCCGCTTCGAGGCGTGTCTCTGGGAGCAGGTACAGCGGCTTCACGACCTGGACGGCGAGCCATGGGACGCGGCGGTGAGCGCGGACCCGGCGGATCCCGAATTTTCGTTCAGCTTCGCGGGGACCGCGTTCTTCGTGGTCGGGCTCCACCCAGCGAGCTCCCGTCGCGCGCGGCGGTTCGCCTGGCCGACGCTCGTCTTCAACCCGCACGACCAGTTCGCCCGGCTTCGCGAGCAGGGGCGCTTTCTCCGCCTCCGCGACGCCATCCGCAGACGGGAGATCGCCCTGCAGGGGAGCCTGAACCCCAACGTGAGCGACCACGGCACGGAGTCCGAAGCGCGTCAGTACTCCGGGCGCCCGGCAGAACCGGAGTGGAAATGTCCCTTTCACCCCCGCGAACCGTGACCGACGCACGCCGCTTTCACCTGGAGCCGCAGACCGGCGTCGGCTTCCGCATCCGCCGGGGCCAGACGCTGCGCATCACCGATCCGCAGGGCGAGCAGGTATCCGACCTGGTTTCGTTCGCGGCGGAGGAAACGGCGGAGTGGCTTTCCTCGGGCCGGACGATCGACTACGCGAATACCATCTATCTTTCGACCGGCCACACGCTCTACTCCAACCGCAGCCGGCCAATGTGGACGATCACCGAGGACCGGGTGGGGCGGCACGACTTTCTGCTGACGCCGTGCAGCCCGGACACCTTTCGGCTCCTCTACGAGGACGCCGCCGCGGATCATCCCAGCTGTTTCGCCAACCTGGCCACTCAACTCACGCCGTTCGGGATCCGGCCGGATGCGATCCCGACGACCTTCAACGTGTTCATGAACGTGGAGGTGGGGCCCACGGGGGAGCTGAGCATCCTGCCGCCGCGCTCCCGCGCCGGGGACTACATCCTGCTTCGCGCGGAGCTGGACATGATCGTGGGGGTGACCGCCTGCTCGGCCGGGATGTCGAACAACGGCTCGTTCAAGCCGATCGACCTCGAAGTGCGGGACTAGGACCGAACCGCGCCGGCCACCCGTTTCGCGCGAACCGCCCCGTGGCGTCTGCGCAGCTCCCGCTCCGGAGTCGCCGCGCGAGCCAGGGTCCCGTCGCGGTAGCGCACGCCACCCCAGCGCAGGTATGAGCCGAGCGCCAGCCAGGCGCAGACCCCGCGTTCGGTGAGCCAGACCGGTGCGAGCAGCGAGGCCCCCGCGGGGAAAACCGCGGCTCCTCCGGCGCGCTGGCGCCCCCATTCGGCCAGCGCCACCGAAGCCATCGCACCTGTGGCGAGCGTCCGCCCGTGCCGCGTTGCGCCCAGCGCCGCCCCGAGAGGAAGAAGAGCGAGAAACGCCGCCATGCGGGCCGGCCGCGCGAACTCGTCGTACGCCTGACGCACCCGCTGGCCCCAGAAGTGACCTACGTCCGGTGGAGCGCGGCGTACGAACAGGTCGAGCGGCACCGCTTCGGTGCCCCCGGCGGCCCGCACGGTGCGGATCAGCTCCAGATTCTCGAAAAGCACGTCGCCGTCGTACCCTCCCGTGGCGAGCAGCACCGAACGGCGCACCCCGAGCGTGCCGGGCCAGTCGCCGCCGACCGCGCGGTTGAGCAGGATGCGGGCGGTGTCGATCCAGGCATGCCACGGAAGGGGGGCGAAGAAGTTCTGGGGCCGGACGACGTCGGCCTCCCCGAGGAGGACGGCCATCCGCTCCAGCGCCGCCCCGTCGTAGCGGACGTCGTCGTCCGCGATCACCAGCCGCTCGTGGGAGGCGTGCCGCACGCCGGTGAGGACTCCGCCGACCTTGCCCATCGGGGTCAGGAGATCCGGGGCGGGTGGGCGATGGACGACGAAGTCACCCCACGCTTCGGCGTGCCGGCGGTACACCTCGGGCGGGGATCCGTCGATCACCAGCACCTCCGCCCGCTCCGCGATCCGGCGCAGGTAGGGCGTCAGATCGCCGTGCGTCTGCGGGCGCTCCGCACGAAGCGGAAGGATGTAGGAAAGCTCCACGTTCGGGTCGCGGGGTTCAGGGAATGGGAGGCGAAGCGGGGCAGGAGGTGTGCCAGCCGGGCGCCCTGTGGGAGCCGTCGCAACCGCGGTAGATCCCGTCGACATCGGACATCAGCTTGACAACGCTTCGTCCCGTCCGCGAATTTGCCGTATGACTCTCGATCCCCTGACCTCACCCGTCCCCGAGCTGCTGGAGCGCTTTCGCGCCCGCAAACGCGTGGCGCTCGCCCGCGCCATCTCCATGGTGGAGGACGGCCGCCCCGGCTTCGAAGCGGTGCTCCATGAGCTGCATCCGCAGATGGGGCGGGCGCCGCGGATCGGGCTGACCGGTCCTCCCGGCTCAGGCAAATCCACTCTCACCTCCAGGCTTGCCGTCGCGCTGCGGGAGCGGGGTCAGACGGTCGGCGTGGTCGCGGTCGATCCCTCCTCGCCCTTCACCGGCGGCGCGCTGCTCGGCGACCGCATCCGGATGAACAACGTATCCACCGATCCCGGTGTGTTCATCCGCTCCATGGCGACCCGGGGCTCGCTCGGCGGGATCGCGACGACCACCAAGGAGGCGGCGGATCTGCTGGACGCCTACGGCTTCGACCGGGTGATCCTGGAAACGGTGGGCGTGGGGCAGTCGGAGCTGGAGATCGCCGGCACCGCCGACACCACGGTCGTCGTGCTGGTCCCCGAATCCGGCGATTCGATCCAGGCGATGAAGGCCGGGCTGATGGAGATCGCGGACATCTTCGTGATCAACAAGGCCGACCGCCCGGGAGCGGACCGACTGGCGCAGGAGATCGAGGTGATGCTCCACATGCGGCTCGGCGACGGGGTCCCGGCCGCCGCGGGCCACCACGGCGTTTCCCTGAAGAGCGTCGGGAGGGCCGCGCGGGAGCGTTCGCAGCAGAAGGCGGAGGAGCAGGGCGGGTGGTCCATTCCGGTGCTCAGGACCGTCGCCCAGTCCGGAGAGGGGGTCGACGAGCTGCTGCGAACCCTCGACCGCCATGCGGAGTATCTGGAAGGGAGCGGCGAACTCGTTCGCCGTCGCGAGGCCCGCTACACGGAGCGGGTTCGCGCCGTGGTGGACCGGCGGTTGCAGCGCCTCGCGTGGGCGGACGGACGGGGGGAAGCCATGCTCCAGGAAGCGCTCCCCGCGCTGCTTTCCGGGGCCGAATCGCCGTACGCAACCGCGGCTCGGATCGTGCGGGCCCTGGGAGTGAAAACTCAAGCGGAGACTACGGAATGAGCACGATCGAACGGGAAATGGCGTCGGACGAGCTGCTGGAGCGCCTGGCCGATCGGGAGCGCGAGATCGACGAGCTTCGGGAGCGGCTCGCTGCCTGGGAAGGTGCGTACGAGCGCGCCCCCAAGCGGCCGGACAACTTCACCACCGTGTCCGGCGCGGAGGTGGCGCCGCTGTACACCCCGCTCGACCGCCCCGAGGCCGCCGCCGAGGAGGTCCGCTACTTCAACGAGCGAATCGGGCTCCCGGGCGAGTTCCCGTTCACGCGGGGGCCGTACGGCACCATGTATCGGACCCGGCTCTGGACCATGCGCCAGTTCGCCGGCTTCGGCACCGCGGAGGAGACCAACGAGCGCTACCACTTCCTGCTGGGACGCGGGCAGACGGGGCTCAGCGTCGCGTTCGACTTCCCCACGCTGATGGGGTACGACTCGGACCACCCCCGCTCGCTCGGTGAGGTCGGGAAGTGCGGGGTGGCCATCTCCTCGCTGGACGACATGGAAACGCTCTTCAGCGGGATCCCGCTGGATCAGGTCTCCGTTTCCATGACCATCAACGGCCCCGCCATCATCCTCTTCTGCTTCTACCTGGTGGCGGCGGAGAAACAGGGAGTGCCGTTCGAGAAGCTACGCGGCACCGTCCAGAACGACATCCTCAAGGAGTACCAGGCGCAGCACGCCTGGGTCTACCCGCCGGAGCCGGCGATCCGGCTGGTGATCGACATGTTCGAATGGGCCAGCAGGAGCGCCCCCAAGTACAACCCGATCTCCATCTCTGGCTACCACATCCGGGAGGCGGGCGCGACGGCGGCGCAGGAGCTGGCCTATACGCTGCGCAACGGCTTCGAGTACGTGGAGCGGGGACGAGCCCGTGGGATGGACGTGGACGACTTCGCCCCGCGCCTCAGCTTCTTCTGGGACGTCCACAACGACTTCTTCGAGGAGATCGCCAAGTTCCGCGCCGCGCGACGGATCTGGGCGCGGACGCTGCGGGACAGGTACGGCTCCACGAATCCGGAGAGCTGGCGTCTGCGCACCCACGCCCAGACCGCCGGGGTCACGCTGACCGCGCAGCAGCCCGAGAACAACATCGTCCGCGTCGCCTACCAGGCGATGGCCGCGGTGCTCGGCGGCACCCAGTCGCTGCACACCAACTCCATGGACGAGACGCTGGCCCTCCCCAGCGAAAGGGCGGTGCAGATCGCGCTGCGTACCCAGCAGATCCTGGCGTACGAGAGCGGCGCGGCGAACACCATCGATCCGCTCGCCGGCTCGTACTTCGTGGAGGCCATGACCGACCGCCTGGAGGCCGAGGCGGAGGAGATCTTCGAGCAGGTGGACCGGCTCGGCGGGGTGGTGCCGGGGATCGAGGTGGGGTACTTCCAGCGGGAGATCGCCCGCTCCGCCATGCGGCAGCAGATCGAGATCGAGAGCGGCGACCGCGTCATCGTGGGCGTCAACGACTTCACCGTCGAAGGCGAGGAGATCGAGATCCCGCTGCTCAAGGTGACGGAGGAGGCGGAGCGGCGGCAGCGGGAGCGGATGGCCGCCATGCGCGCTCGCCGCGACCAGGCGGAGGTGGACCGCACCCTCGCCCTCCTGCGGGATGCCGCCCGCGAAGGCGACAACGTGGTCCCGCCGATGCTGGACGCGGTGCGGGCATACGCCACCCTGTACGAGATCCGCCACGCGATGGAGGAGGTGTTCGGGGCCTATCAGGAGCCGGTGTTCTTCTGATCCCTCCGGCCCCGATGGTCGTCACCGGGCCGCCCGCGGCAGGATCGGAACGATGCGGACGCGGACGGGATCGACGACGGGTGCGAGCTGGCCCTGGCGGCGGCCTTCGCGCCGGAGCTGATCGCGGATCCACGGGAGTGCAACTGGGACGCCTCGGGGAAGCACGGCGGCTACCCATCCCGCGCGAGCTGCGACTCCGGCCACTGGTTCTACGACGGTTGCGGCCGCAACACGGTGCCCGTTCGCTTCCCGGTACGCGGCGCGCGGCAGTGCCTCTGGAGCGAAGCCGGCGAGTTCCGCGGCTGGCAGCCGGACGACGGCCTCGCCGGGGCCTCTCCCTACGGACGGTACCTGCGTGAGCGGGCCGGCTTCTGACCACGGCGCCGCCGCGCCGAGGCCGCGTCCCCCCTGGTGGGAGACGTACTTCGACGAGGCGTTTCTCCGCATCTACGAGGATTTCCTCACGCCCGAGCGCACCCGGGGCGAGGTCGCCGGCATCCTAGCCCTCCTGCAGCTCGCCCCCCGCTCCCGGGTGCTGGATCTGGCCTGCGGGTGGGGGCGGCATTCGGTCGCGCTCGCGGAGGCGGGGATGCGCGTCACCGCGGTGGACCTGTCGGACACGCTGCTGG
>JALZKG010000448.1 GCA_030859365.1 Gemmatimonadota bacterium | reverse complement strand
CAACCCCTCCCTCGACGAGGGCGCCGGCGCCGGATAGCGGGCCGCGGCGCCCTGCCGCGCGTCAGCGCGGATACAGGTGGAAGCGATCCGTCTTCTGCGCCCAGGCGCGGTTCTCCTCTTCCCACCTCCGCGCGATCTCGCGCGGATCGGCGCCCCGGTCGAACGCCTCACGCGCCCAGCGGGAGCCGATCATCTGCGTGAACCCCGCGTTCATGATTCGGAAGCGGTCCGGCGCCTGTCGCTTCGCCTCGGTCAGCAGCACCAGCGTGGTATAGACGGGGCGGAAGGCGGCGCGGTCCGTCACTTCCAGCCGCAGCGTCGTGAACGCGGTGTCCCGGTAGGTCGTGTAGACGGCCGGGTCACGCGTGGGGGTGATCTGCACCGGCTCGAACCGCACGCCCTGCAGGTCGTACGGCGCCACGGCCTGGATCAGCCGCTGCGCATCCAGCCACGGCGCGCCGAAGTACGAGAACGGCGCCTCCGTCCCGCGGCCGGTGTGCACGTTGGTTGCCCCATCGGCCAGTACCAGCCCGGAGAACTTCAGCGCCGCGTCGGGCGAGCGGATGTTGGGCGACGGGTTGACCCAGGGGAGCCCCGTCGCGTCGAACCACACGTCCCCCCGCCACCCCGCGGCTGGAACCACGTGGAGCTGGGCGCCCACGTCGGCGTCGGCGTTGACGTAGCGGGCGACCTCCCCGGCGGTCATCCCGTGCCGCAGCGGGGTCGGGTAGTACCCGGTGATCACCTGGGTGACGTTGCGCACGTCCATCTGCATCAGCGGTCCGTCGACCGCGGCGGTGATCGGGTTGGGGCGGTCGAGGACGACGAAGGGGATGTTCCGCTTCGCCGCCTCCTCCATCGCCATCACCATGGTCCACACGTAGGTGTACGGCCGCGCTCCGATGTCCTGGATGTCGAAGACCAGTACGTCGATCCCCCTCAGCATCTGCGTGGTTGGGCGCTGCGTCTGTCCATACAGCGAGAAGACCGGGAGCCCGGTCCGCTCGTCGCGACCGGTGTCGATCTTGAGCCCCGCCTCCACGTTGCCGCGGATCCCGTGCTCGGGGCTGAACAGCGCCACCAGGTTCACGTCGGGGTGGCGCGCCAGCGCGTCGATGGCGAGCTCGCCGCCGGAGGTGAGCGCCGAGTGGTTGGTGATGAAACCCACCCGCTTGCCGCGCACCAGGTGCAGCGAATCACGCAGCAGCACCTCGACGCCAGGGGTGACGCGAGCCGCCTGCGGCTCCGCGGGGGCGGACGCCGCCGGCTGGACACCCGGCGCCGCCGAGTCGGGCGCGGCATCCGGGAACGGGGAGTGCGTCTGGCACGCCGGGAGAAGAGCGACGGCGAAAGCGAGAACACCGAGCCGGAGGTTGTGCATGCGTGTGCGGGGTGCGGACGTGGTCTGCGGCAGGACGGATGACGAGCCGGTACAATCTTCGCTGTTACCCGGCTGCTGCCAGAAACGGACCACCCCGGGGGGCCCCGGGTGAGCCATCCACCCCCACGGAAGAGAGCAACCCGGTGAGCGAGCTGTTCCGTCCGGCGCGGCCGGAAGAGATCCCGCAGGTGGCCCGCCTGATGACGCACAGCTTTCCCTCGGCGGCGCGGGGGCATGGCTGGTGGGAGGATTGGCTCACCGACGGACCGCACGGAGGGCTGGAGGCACTCTGGGTAGGAGAGGAAGATGGGCGGCTGGTGGCGGCGTGCCAGCTGCTCTGGCTGCAGCAGTGGATCGGCGGCGTCACCGTCCGGGTGATGGGGCTCGGCTCCGTCGCCATCATCCCCACGCACCGACGGCGGGGACTGGCGAGCCGGCTGCTGATCGCCGGCTTCGAGCACACTCGGGAGCGGGGCGACGTCGCCTCGGTGCTCTACCCCTTCCGCGCCTCCTTCTACGAAGGACTCGGCTACGGCCTGGCAGGGGAGGCGCACCAGTACCAGTTCCCGCCCCAGCTTCTCCCGGACGACAAGGCCGAGCGGCGGCGGGTGCGCATGGTGAGCGGCGACGCCGACTTCGCGGCCATGCGTTCGGTGTACGACGCCGGCGCCCGCATGCTGACCGGGCAGCTCGACCGCAGCGAGCGGGCGTGGAGCAAGGTGTGGGGGGAGGACGACCGCGCCGCGGTCGTGTACCGCGGCCCGAGCGGGGAGCCGGAGGGGTACGCCATCGTCCGCTACCGTGCCGACCTGCCGCTCACCGAGCGCTTCCTCGAGGTGGAGGAGCGGATCTGGCTCACCCTGGGGGCGCAGCGGGGATTGTACGCCTGGATGTCCACCATGGGCGACCAGTGGCGGGAGATCGTCTACCGCGCCCACCCCGAGGAGGGCTTCGGCGACCGCCTCAGCGAGCCGCGCCTGCCGCTGCTCAGCAACCCGGGATGGGGGCTCTGGTTTCCCTCCGCGACGCTGCTGCGGGGGCCGATGTTCCGGCTGCTCGACGTGGCCGAGGCGATGCGGCAGCGGACGCTGGCGAGCGACGTCCAGCTGCGGCTGCTGCTGGGGGTGGACGACGAGCAGATCCCCGAGAACCGCGGGCCCTGGCTGTTGCACCTAGGGGATGGGCGGGTCGAGGTGAAGCCGCACCAGGGGGAGGATGCCGACGCCCGGCTGGAGGTATCGATCGATACCCTGTCGCGCATCTATATCGGCGCCATCGCCCCCTGGCAGGCGATCGCTGGCGGATGGGCGACGATCGACGATCCCGACGTGGTTCCGCTGCTGGACCGGGCGCTGGAGCTGCCACGGCCCTGGATGTTCGACCGCTTCTGAATGGCTTGGATCCCCGTGTGAGGGGACGAGCGGGAACTTCTCCTTTTCCGAGGATGCGTATGAGACGGCGAATGCGGAGTGATCTGAAGCGCTGGAGCACTGCCATTGCGGCGCTGGTGCTCGTGGGGTGTGGTGGCGGCGGGGACCGGCCCGCGGGGGACGGCGCGGAGGCCGATGCGGGGGGGCACGCGACGCTGAGCGGGGGG
>JALZKG010000436.1 GCA_030859365.1 Gemmatimonadota bacterium | reverse complement strand
GGGCCGCCCGCGGTGAGTGGCGGGGTCAACTCTCCGCGGCCACCGGGAGGGTGAAGTAGAAGGTGCTTCCCTCGCCGCGACCGCGAAGCGCACCTCCCCGCTGAGCCGGGCCGTCCGTCCTCAGCTGGAAGCCTGCCCCTCCATCCGCGCCAGCCGGAAGCCACGGACGCTGATCTGCTCCGCCCGCTCCACGAGCCGGGTGAGCACCGCGACGGCGCCTTCCACATCGGCGTCGGCGTCGGCTGCACCGCGCGCGTGCTCCGCGACCACCTCGCGCAGCAGCGTCATCTCGCGCCGCAGCGCGGGCTCGGTCCACCCCATTCGCACGCGCTGGGCTCCGTGGCGCTCCGCGATCAACCGCTGGATGTCGGACCCATCGCGCATCATGGCCGACTCGCCGCCCTTCTGTTCCAGGATGGGAAGCGCCAGGGCGATGTCGGTCATCAACGACGCCACATGGTCCTCCAGCTCGGTGTCGCTCCTGTCCTGCGCCTCCGGCACCTCCGGGTCCGTCCGCATCCGGGCGACGTAGACACGAAGCATCTTTTCGTTGTCCGCGACCAGCCGCTCCCCGACCTGGGCGAAGCCACGTCTCGGCTGCTCCGGGGCGGGGGCGACGATCGGCTCCGCCGACGGAGCGGCGGGAAGCCAGAGGGTGAACACGGAGCCAGAGTCCGGCTCGCTCCACGCGGACAGATCCCCCCCCATCAGGCGCGCGAGCCGGAGACTGATGGAAAGCCCGAGTCCGGTCCCGCCATAGCTACGCGTCCGTCCCATGTCCGCCTGCACGAAGGGCTCGAAGATCGACGCGAGCTGCTCCGGGGCGATCCCCACCCCCGTGTCCTCCACCCGCAGGTACGCCCAGGGGGCCTGTCGCTCCGGAAGCGTGGCTTCCGGGGCCGGATCGGTGGTGGCGCCGCAGGTGACGGTGACGCGTCCGCCCGGCTCGGTGAACTTGATCGCGTTGCCGAGCAGGTTGACCAGGATCTGCCGGACGCGGGGCTCGTCCCCGGAGTACGCGAGGCCTTCCCCCGCGGCGGACTGCAAGTGGATCTCCACCCCGCGCTCGGCCGCCTGCGGCCGCACCAGCGAAAGCGCCGCCTCGGCGACCTCCAACAGGCTGGCCGCCTCGCTTTCCAGTGTCATCCGCCCGGCTTCTACCTTGGCCAGGTCCAGGATCTGGTTGACCACCCCCGTCAGGTGCTCGCCGCTGACGCGGATGCGGCCCAGGTACCGCCGCTGCTTCTCCGTGAGCGGGCCGGCGATCCCCAGCTCCAGCAGGTCGGCGTAGCCGATGATGGCGTTGATCGGGGTGCGCAACTCGTGGCTCATGTTTGCCAGGAACTCCGACTTCGCCTGGTTCGCGGCGTCCGCCTCCGCGCGGGCGCGCACCATCACCGTCACGTCCACGGCGAAGACCAGGACGCCGTATACGCGCTGCTGGGCATCGTGGAGCGGCTGGTACACGAAGTTGAAGACGCCCTCCGATGGCTCCGCGTCGGGGGCCGGCTTCCAGCGCACCGTCGCCTCGTTGCCGATGTAGCTTTCCCCGGTGCGGTGCGCCTCGTCCATAAGGGCGAAGAAGCCCTGCTCGCTGAGGAACGGCAGGGCGTCCCGTGCGGGCACCCCCAGGTAGCCGGGCTCGCCGAAGAGGCGGGCGTACTCCGCGCTGACCGATTCGATCACGTGCTCCGGCCCACGGGTCACCGCCACGATGGCGGGCATCTGCAGCAGGACGCGGTGCAGGTGCGCGCGCGCCGCCTCGGCCTCCGCGTGGGCGGCCTCCTCGCGGATCAGTCGCCGCGCGTTCTCCTCCGCCCGCTTGCGCTCCGTGACGTCGCGCACCAGCCAGCGGAGCCCGCCGGTTCCGTCGCTGGCGCCCCCGTCCACCGCCAGAACCACGTCGCGCGGCTCCCCCACGCGAGGGTTGAGGCGCAGCTCCCAGTTGTCCACCCGGCCGCCCCTGCCGAGCGGGTGCAGCTGCGTGCGAAAGCGGCGCTGCTCCGTTTCCGGAACGAAGACCGCCAGCGGCTTTCCGAGCAGCGACCTGGGACTGAAGCCGAGCAGCGCCACCGCGGCGCGGTTGGCGTCGCGGATGACGCCCGCCGCGTCCGTGACCAGGTAGGCGTCCGGGGCCAGGTCGAAGAGCTCCCGGTAGCGGTGCCGCTCCCTCTCCAGCAGAAGCCGGGACTCGGTCAGCGTTTCGTTCTGCGCCCGCAGCTCCTCGTCGCTGACGTGCAGCTCCTCCAGCGCGGTGCCGAGCTCTTCCAGCGCTTCGTCGAGGAGGCTCTGCGTTTCGGAGTCGCCCCGCTCGGCGAGGGCGCGCAGCCGCTCGATCTGCTCGCGCGCGTGCTGTATCTGCTCGTTGATGATCCTGCTCTCGCTCGGGTGATTGCCATCTCGCCGGCGCTGCCCGCGCGTCTTCGGGACGTCCGGAAGGACGGGCGACCTCCTGCACGATCCCTGCCGCGCGTTCGTGTACTCACATCAGCTTCCTGCGGCTCGCCAGGGGGCGAACGGGCCCGGCTTGACCAGCGTCGGGGAGATCAGGCGCGGGCGGGGAGCCAGAGCGTGAAGGTGCTCCCCTCTTCCGGGGTGCTTTCGACCGTGATCTTTCCGCTGAGGAGGCGGGCCAACTGGCGGCTGACGGAAAGTCCCAGCCCGGTTCCGCCGACGCTTCGGGTCTTGGCGTTGTCCACCTGGCGGAAGGGCTCCCAGATTCGTTCCAGGTCCTCGGGTGCGATCCCGATTCCCGTGTCCTGGACGCGGAAGGCGACACCCCCTTCCTCTGCCTCCACCTCGAAGCGGATCTCCCCGCGGTCCGTGAACTTGACGGCGTTGCCGAGCAGGTTGATGAGGATCTGCCGCAGCTTGCGGGGGTCCGTACGGAGCGGTGCGGCGGGTGGTTCCGGAGCATGGAAGTGGAGACCCTTCGTGTTCGCCAGCGGCTGGATGATGGCGACGACCTCGTGGACCAGGTCCGGCAGATCCACCGGCTCGACCCGCACCGTTTCCCGCCCCGCGTCCAGCCGGCTGAACGTGAGGATCTCCTCGATCAGCGAAAGCAGGTGACGCGCGGCGCGGTCGATCCGCTCCACCTGCTCCTTCGCCCGGGGGGGGATGGGATCGGGGATCCCCATCCGCAGCAGCTCGGTGTAGCCGATCATGGCGTTGAGCGGGGTGCGCAGCTCGTGGCTCATGGTGGCCAGAAAGCCCCCCTTGGTCCGGTTCGCCTGTTCCGCCTGCCGTCGCGCGTGCCTTTCCGACAGTGCGAGGCCGAAGAGCACCAGGCTGATCAACGTTCCCAGCGCCACGATGGAAGGCACGAAGGTGTGTCCGGAGGCCTGCTCGAAGGCGGGAAGCGAAGCGAAGGCCAGCGTCCACGTGTGCCCCGCCACCTCCCTCTGCGTGGTGGACGTGAAGCGAGGACCGGTGCGTCTCCTCAGGGTCGCTTCCGAATCGTGGAGCAGCGCCGTCTCCTCCGGGCGGCTGCCGTCGTACACGCGAAGTGAAACCCGGGGCCGCCGTTCCGTGCCGAACAGTCCCGCGAACAGGTCGTCGGCGCGAAAGGGGCTGTATACGAACCCCTGCAGCCGTGCGCGGCGCTCGGCCGCCGTCGTGGGGACCGCTCCCCCGCGGTATACCGGGACGTAGATCAGAAAGCCGGCCTGCCTCCGCTCGTCGATCTCCTGGACCAGCGTGACCGATCCGGACAGGGCGGGCGCCCCCGATTCCGCCGCCCGCAGCATGGCGGCGCGGCGTACCGGCTCGGTGAACATGTCGAAGCCGATCGCGGCGGCGTTGCGACGGTCCAGCGGCTCCAGATACAGGATGGAGTGGATCTCCGGGCGTGGATTCGCCGGTTGGATGGCGAAGTCCGGGCGCTCCGCGCGCACGGCGGCAACCAGGCTGTCCCGCTCGGCGGCGGGGATCCGGAGGGAAAAGCCGATCCCCTGGACGCCCGGGTACTGCTCCTCCACCCCGAGCCGCGCCACGTACTCGCGGAATTCGGAGCGGGTCACCTCGCCGCTCGCCGCGAACAGCCCGCTCCCTCCGCGCAGCAGCGCGACGTAGGCGTCCAGGCGGGCGGCGACGCGGTCCTCCGTGGCCCGTACCGCGTTCTCGAAGCGCGCCTGGTCCCTCGCCTCGGCGTTCAGGTGCACGAAGGCAGCCGCCGCGGCGGTCAGCAGCAGCGACGCCGCGAGTATCAGCCAGGGCGTCCAGGAGCGATGAATCACGCGGTGGGTTCTGGCGCGGGTTGCGGGTGTTCGGGTGAAGGACGGCACACGAGCGGCCCTCCTGGCGCAAGGATTGCGCCCCCGCCGACCGAACCCGCCCGTCCGCACCCGCCCCTGTTCAGGAGGAGTGATGTCCACCCCGATCGACGCCCATCGCGCCATCGTGATCGAAGCCGTTTCCCCCGAGTTGGACTGCGGCCGCTACCCCGTCAAGCGGGAGGTGGGGGACGTGATGGAGGTGGAAGCCGATGTCTTTCGCGACGGCCACGACCGGGTGGCGGCGGCCGTTCGCTTCCGCATCGAGGGGGAGGACGGGTGGTGGGAGTCGCCCATGCGGGCGCTGGCGAACGACCGCTGGCGCGGCGCGTTCCGGGTGGAGCGCAACGCCCGCTACCTTTACACGGTGGTGGCGTGGACCGACCGCTGGGCCACCTGGGCCGACGAGCTGCGCAAGAAGTTCGAGGCGGGGCAGGAGGTGACCACCGAGCTGCGGGAGGGCGCCGAGCTGGTCGCCGCCGCCACGGAGAGGGCCCGCCGCGGCCCGGACCGCCGGGCCATCGAGCGCTTTCTGCGGCGGATCTCCGGCTCCGGGGAGATCGTCGAGCGGGTGGCCGCCGCGCTCGACCGCGACCTGCTCGCGCTGATGGAAGCGTATCCGGACCGCTCGGACCTGACCGAGTACGAAGCGGTGCTCCCGCTGCAGGTGGACCGGGTGGCCGCGCGCTTCGCCGCCTGGTACGAGATCTTCCCCCGCTCCATGTCGGACGATCCCGATCGCCACGGCACCTGGGACGACGTGATCGCCAAGCTCCCGTACGTGCGGGACATGGGCTTCGACGTGCTGTACTTCCCCCCCGTCCACCCCATCGGCGTCGCCTTCCGCAAGGGCAAGAACAACACGCTGAACGCGGGGACCGATCAACCGGGCTCGCCCTACGCCATCGGCGGCGCGGAGGGCGGGCACACCGCGGTGCATCCGCAGCTCGGCACGCTGGAGGACTTTCGCCGCACGGTGGAGGCGGCTCGGGAGCACGGGCTGGAGATCGCGCTCGACTTCGCCATCCAGGTTTCGCCCGACCACCCCTACGTGGAGGAGCACCCCGGGTGGTTCTTTTACCGGGCGGACGGGACCATCAGGTACGCCGAGAATCCTCCCAAGAAGTACCAGGACATCTTCCCGCTCGACTTCTACGGCGACGACTGGGAGGCGCAGTGGCGCGAGTGGCGCGACGTGATACTGTTCTGGGTGGGGCAGGGGGTCCGGATCTTTCGCGTCGACAACCCGCACACCAAGCCGGTGCAATTCTGGGAGTGGATGATCCGCGAGGTGCAGCGGGAGCACCCGGATGTGATCTTTCTGGCCGAAGCGTTCACCCGTCCCAAGATGATGCGGGTGCTGGCTAAGGCGGGCTTCACCCAGAGCTACACCTACTTCACCTGGCGCACGGAGAAGGCCGAGCTGACGGAATACTTCACCGAACTGACCCAGGGGCCGATGCGGGAGTACTTCCGCGGCAACCTGTTCCCGAACACGCCGGACATCCTCCACGAGTTTCTGCAGAACGCGCCGCCGTCCGCGTTCCGGATCCGCGCGGTGCTGGCGGCGACGCTCTCGTCGGTGTACGGGATCTACTCCGGCTTCGAGCTGTGCGAGGGGACGCCGCTTCCGGGGCGGGAAGAGTACCTGGACTCCGAAAAGTACGAGATCCGGGCGTGGGACTGGGACCGCCCTGGCAACATCCGGCCGCTGATCCGGCATCTGAACTGGCTGCGGCGTGGCCAGCCGGCGCTGCGGGAGTACGACAACCTGCGCTTCCACCCCTGCGACAACCCGTCCGTCCTCTTCTACGCCAAGTGGGCGCCGGACGGGACGCACGCCGTCTTCGTCGCCGTGTCGCTCGACCCGTACGCCGTGCAGGAAGCCCTGCTGGACTTCCCGACGGGGCTGCTCGGCATCTCCGACGAGATGCACTACGACGTGGAGGAGCTGCTTTCCGGGGAGCGCTACCTCTGGCAGCGGGCCTTTCACCGGGTTAGACTGGACCCCGACGCTCCGGCGCGGATCTTCCGCATTGAGGTGCGCGGCGCGTACCGCTCCGCCGCCGATCCGCTCCCGGAGCCGCGCTCGGTCGGCGAAAGCCAGGGGATCGGGCGCGGGTCCACTCCACCCCCTGGGCAAGGCTGATGGCACACACCAACGGCAGCGTCGTCCCCGCCCGCTTCCAGCCGGCCCTACCCCGCGACCGGATGATCCTCGGGGAGGCGCCGGACGCCGAGGCCATCGAGATGGACGTGGTCTTCGTCGGCGCCGGCCCGGCGGGTCTTTCCGGCGCCATCGAGCTCGCCCGCCTCGTCCAAAAGGACGCGGATGCGGGAGGGACGCTGGGCGAGGTGAACATCGCCATCCTGGACAAGGCGGCCGCGCTCGGCGAGCACAACCTGTCGGGCGCGGTGGTCAATCCGCGTGCCTTCCGCGAGCTGTTCCCTGAACTCAAGGATGAGGACTTCCCCTTCCGCCAGCGGGTGGAGGCGGAGAGCGTGCTCCTGCTCACCGAAACGCGGGCGCAGCGCATCCCCACGCCCCCGCCCATGCACAACGCGGGGAACTACGTCGCTTCCATCTCCGAGATCGTCCGCTGGCTGGGCGAGAAGGCGGAGGAGCTGGGCGTCAACGTCCTTCCCGGCTTTCCGGTGGAGTCGTTGCTGGTGGAGGGCGACGCCGTCCGCGGCGTGCGCACCGTCCCTTCCGGGCTGGACCGGAGCGGCCAGCCGGGGAGCCGCTCCGAGCCGCCGACGGATCTCACCGCGCGCGTCACCGTGCTGTCCGACGGGACGCGCAGTCCGCTCGCGCAGGCGTACGGGGAGTGGCAGGGGATCACGTCCCCCAACCCGCAGATCTATGCGCTCGGCGTCAAGGAGCTGTGGGAAACCAGGGTCCCGCTCGACCGCATCGTCCATACCCTGGGGTGGCCGCTGCCGCGCGACGCCTTCGGCGGTTCGTGGATGTACCCGCTGACGCCGAACCTGGTCTCCATCGGGTTGGTGGTGGGGCTCGACTACCGGCAGACCACGCTGGACGTGCACCAGCTCCTCCAGAAGATGAAGACGCACCCCTTCTTCCGCGAGTACCTGGAGGGCGGAGAGATGACCGAGTGGGGCGCGAAGACCATCCCGGAGGGTGGCTACTTTTCCCTCCCCGAGCGCCGCTCCGGCGACGGGCTGGTGATGATCGGCGACGCGGTGGGATACGTGGATGTTCCGTCACTCAAGGGGATCCACTACGCCATGCAGTCCGGAATCTTCGCCGCGCGCGCCATCTTCGCGGCGCTCCAGGTGGGGGACACCTCGGCGTCGGCGCTCGCCGCGTACGACCGGATGACCGACGACAGCTACATCCGCGACGACCTCCACAAGACGCGCAACATGCGTCTCGCCTTCAAGGACGGCCTCTTCGTGGGCGGCGCGAAGGCGGGGCTGATGACGCTGACCGGCGGCCGCTTTCCGGGTGGCAAGATCGACATGCACGCCGACGCGGACGCCCCACGCCAGGTGACGCCGGAGCAGCCGTTCGTCCCCGACGGCACGCTCACCTTCAGCAAGGTGGACGCGGTTTTTAAGTCGGGGAACGGCACCCGCGACGACATCCCCAGCCACCTCATCATCGGCGAGGACATCCCGCCCGAGGTGGCGGAGCTGTACGAGCACCTGTGCCCCGCGGGCGTCTACGAGCGGCAGGGGGACCGGCTGGTGGTCAACGCTCCCAACTGCATCGACTGCAAGGCGACGGACGTGATCGGCCCCCGCTGGACGCCGCGCGAGGGGGGAAGCGGGCCAGCGTACAAGCAGATGTAGGAGGACGGCCATGGCCGACAAAGACGACGACCTGCACGGCAACGCACCGGACACCCACTCCACCGTTCTGCTCCTGGTGGACGTGATCAGCGACCTGGAGTTTCCAGGCGGCGACGCACTGCTCGCGGAAGCGCTTCCGATGGCGCGCCGGCTCGCCGCGCTGAAGCGCCGCGCCCGAGAACTGGGCGTGCCCGTCGTGTACGTGAACGACAACTGGGGAAGATGGAGATCGGACCTGCGCGAGATGGTGCGCCACTGTCTGGAGGACGACGTGCGCGGCCGCCCGCTGGTGGAATTGCTCCGCCCGGACGAGGACGACTACTTCGTGCTGAAGCCCAAGCACTCGGGTTTCTTCTCGACGACGCTGGACACGCTGCTGGAGCACCTCGGTGCCGAGCGGCTGATCATCACCGGGCTCACCGGGGAGCAGTGCGTCTTCTTCACCGCCAGCGACGCGTACATGCGCGACTTTCGCCTGGTGATCCCCCCCGACTGCGTCGCCTCCGCGGATCCGGAGGAGAACGAGGCCGCGATCCGGCGGATGGGCAGGCTGCTGCACGCGGACCTCACCCCGTCGGAGGAGGTGGAGCTGGACGCCCCGGCCGGCGCGGCCGCGTAGCGGCCGCCGCGCGTGTCCCGCACCCCGCTCCCGACGCTGAAGGCGCCCCGTGACCAGGACCGCACCGACCGGGCTCCCTTCGAGGTGCTCCCTGGCGAAGCGGACCACCCGGAGCTCGCCGCGTGGGGGGAGAACGTGGGTGCCCCGCTCTCGCTCGACCTCGCGGCTCCACTCGCCCGGGGCACTACCGAGATCGACCTGCTCAGCTGGAACCTGGCCATCGGGACCGCGCGCCTGGGTGAGGTGCTGGAGCGGATCGGCCCCCGCGAGCGGCCGCTGGTGATCCTCGCGCAGGAGGCGTTTCGCACGGATGCCAGCGTGCCGGAGCACCCCGGCTCCGGTTTTCACGGCGGCCTCCTCGCCATGCCCGGCGAGCGCCGGAGCATCGAGCAGGTGGCGCGCGAGCACGGTCTCAGCC
>JALZKG010000364.1 GCA_030859365.1 Gemmatimonadota bacterium | reverse complement strand
GGGCGGACGTGGTGGTTTCGGAGCGCCTCTGGCTGTCCGGGGGCGCGCGCTTCACCCGCCGGTGGTCGGGGTCCGTGGAAGTGCGGATCCCCGACGCCGACGATCCGCTGGCCGCGGGTGTGTCGCGCGCTCTGCGGGTGGAGCCGGGGGACGGATGGGAGGCGGACGTGGCGCCGCGCTTTCAGCTCACCGAGTCTATCGCGCTCGGGGGGGTGCTCGCATTCGCCGCGCGTGGGGCGGATGCGTTCGGAGAAGGGGTTGGCGAGCCGGATGCGCTCCTCGCGTCCGCACTCCGGGGCGACCGGCGTGCGGCCCTGCTGGCCGTCGGGGGGCGATTCACCACTGTACCCGCGTGGCGGCGCGGCTCCCGCATTCTGCCGCTGGAGGCGGAGCTGCTCTTTCACCGCACCCTGAGCGGGCGCGGCGGCGTGCCCCGCACGAACGGGGTGGAGGCGATGGCTCGCGTGTACCAGCGCCTCTGGGGCGGGCGCCCCTCGGCGGCTCCAGCCGCGATGGAGCCGCCCGCTCGCTAAACCTCGGCGCCGCGAGCCAGCAGCTCGCGGGCGTGCTCCAGCGACACGCTGCTTTCCGGATCGCCCCCCAGCATCCGCGCGATCTCCCGCACCCGCTCGGCCTCGTCCAGGGCGCGGACGCGGGTGGTTCCGACTCCGGACACCTCGCCCTTTTCGACCCGCAGGTGCAGGTGGGCGCGCGACGCGATCTGCGGAAGGTGGGTGATGGCGAGCACCTGATGGCTCGCCGCCACCTGCCGCATCTTGTCGCCCACCTGGAGACCCACGCGTCCGCCGATCCCCGCGTCCACTTCGTCGAAGATCAGCGTCGGCACCGCGTCGAGGCGAGCGAGAATCGTCTTCAGAGCGAGCATCACGCGGGACAGCTCGCCGCCGGACGCCACCTGCGCGATCGGGCGCGGCTCGAAGCCGCGGTTCAGCGCCACCCGGAACTCGATCTCCTCCGCGCCGTGCGGGCCGATGCTCGGCAGCGGGAGCGCCACCGCCTCGAAGCGCCCATCCTCCATCCCCAGTTCCGGCAGCACGGCGCTCACCTCGGCGGCGAGGCGCTCCAGCGCTTCGCCACGCGCGTGCGAAAGCGCGGCGGCCGCCGCCGCCAGCCCGGCGGCCGCTTCCGCCTCGCGGCGTTGGAGCGCTGCCATTTCGAATCCCGCCGCGTCGAGGAGCTCCAGCTCCTCGCGAGCAGCACGCCCGATCTCGATCACCTCTTCCAGCGACGGGCCGTACTTGGAGCGGAGACGGAAGAGCAGGTCCTGCCGGCGGCGCAGCTCGTCGAGGCGCGCGGGATCGTGCTCGACGGCGGCCGCGTAGCGCTCCATCCGCTCCCCGAGTTCCTGCAGCGCGAAGAAGGCGGTGTCGTACAGCTCCGAGACCTCCCCCTGCGAGGGATCGATCCGCACCAGCTGCTCGGTCGGGCGGCGCAGCGCCGCCAGCTGTCCCAGAACCGAGCGGTCGGCGCCGGAGAGCGCCTCGTGAACCCCGCCCGCGAGGCCGCCCAGCTCCTCGGCGTGGGCGAGGCGGCGCGCCTCCTCCCCCAGCGACTCTTCCTCGCCCGGCACCGGCGCGGCGCTCTCGATCTCCTCTGCCTGGTAGCGAAGCAGATCCGCCCGCTCCTCGGCGCGACGCCGCCGCTCCTCCAGCTCCCCCCGCTCCCCCCGCACCCGCGCCAGCGCGGCGTGGGCGGTTTTCACCTGGTCGCGCCGCGGCTCGGCGTCGGCATAGGCGTCCAGGATCGCCCGCTGCTCGTCGCGCCGGAGCAGCGTCTGGTGCTCGTGCTGGCCGTGCAGATCCACCAGCGTCCGCCCTATCTCGCCGAGCAGCCCCGCCGTCGCCGGGGATCCGTTGATCCAGGCGCGGCTCCTCCCCTCAGCCGCCACGTCGCGTTTCAGGATCAGCACCCCCTCCTCCGCCTCCACCCCCCGCTCGTCCAGCAGCTGGAGCACGTCGGGACGGCCGTCGATCTCGAACACACCCTCCACGGACGCCCGCTCCGCCCCCCGGCGTACCGCCTCCGCGGAGGCGCGCTCCCCGAGGAGCAGACCCAGCGCGCCGACGATGATCGACTTGCCGGCGCCCGTTTCACCCGACAGCACGTTCAGACCCGGCGCCAGGCGGACCGACAGCTGGTCGATCAGCGCGTAGTTGCGGATGCGAAGCTCGGCGAGCATTCAGAGCAGCAGCTGGCTGGCGAGACCCAGGAGGAGCAGAAAGCCGACGAGGTCGGTGAAGGTCGTCACGAAGATGGACGAGGCGACCGCCGGATCGACGTGGATACGCTCCAGGGCGATGGGGACGAAGGAGCCGGCGAACCCGGCGACCGCGAGGTTCAGCCACATGGCGAGCATCACCACCGCGCCCAGGAGCGGGGTCCCACCCGTCGCCCAGGCAACCCCGGACACCGCGATCCCGATCGCCAGCCCATTGCCGGCGCCCACCAGGAACTCCTTGCCGACGATGTCCCAGCGACGGCTGCTCCCTTCCGGGGAGAGCGCGAGGCGGCGCACCGTGACGGCGAGCGCCTGCGTTCCGGCGTTTCCGGCCATCCCCGCGATCACCGGCATCCAGACGGCGAGGATCGGCAGCTCCTCGATCGTGGAGGTAAAGAACCAGACCACCGATGCGGCCAGGAAGGCGGTTCCGAGATTGACGAAGAGCCAGGGAAGGCGGGAGCGGACCGCGTCGGTCCATCCGCCGCGGATCTCCTCCTCCTCCGACGCTCCGACGAACTTGAGCAGGTCCTCCGTCGTTTCCGCCTCGAAGACGTCGATCACGTCGTCGAAGGTGATCCGCCCCAGCAGCCGTCCCGCTCCGTCGACGACCGGGACGGCGGCGAGGTTGTAGCGCGAAAGCACCCGCGCCACGTCCTCCTGGTCTGCGTCCGGCGAAACGGAGGCCACGACGGACTCCACCAGATCGACCACCCGGGCATGGCGTGGCGCGGTGACCAGCGCCTGGAGCGGGAGGGTTCCACGCAGCCGTCCTGTGGCGTCGATGACGAAGATGTTGTAGAACTCCCCGACCTCGCTCGCCTGGCGCCGCACCTCCTCGATCGCCTCGTACGCGTTCAGTGTGGCGGGGACGGAGACCAGCTCGGTGGTCATGATGCCGCCCGCCGACTCCTCGTCGTAACGGAGCAGCTGCCGGATGTCCCCCGCGTCGGAGGCGGAAAGCGCGCGGAGCACCCGGTCGCGGTCCTCCGGCTCCATCTCGCCGATCATGTCGGCGGCATCGTCGTCCGACAGCTCGGCCACCACCGCCGCGATCTCCCTCGGCTCCAGCGCGGCGAGTGACTCTTCCGGGTGCTCGTCCCGCTCCATCTCGGCCAGCGTATCGGCGGCGAGTACCGGATCCGCGGCCAGGGCGCGAATGACGAGCCGGCGCTCCTCCTCGCCCAGTTCCTCGATCAGGTCCGCCACGTCCGGAGCGTGGAAGCCGGACAAGAAGACCCGTAGCGCCTCCGCGTCTCCTCCACGGATCAGCTGGTGGAGCTGCTCCCGCGGGTCGGCGGCCGCGACCTGTACCGCCGTCACGAGCCGCCCCCTTCCTCCGCGAGCAGCTGCGCAAGCAGTGCCTCCTGGCGCCGGTACATGGGGGAGTCCTCCCGGTCCTCGCCCGCCGGATGTTCCCATCCAAGGACGTGCAGAGTGCCGTGAATCGCGAGCCGCAGCACCTCCTCCATGAAGGTGGCGCCCCACGCCCCGGCCTGGTGAGCGGCCTGCTCCGCACCGATGTAGACATCGCCTAGGGGCGCCTCGCCCGGCTCGTGGAGGGCGAAGGAGATCACGTCCGTCGGCTCGTCGTGGCCCAGGTACTCCCGGTTGAGCTCCGCGATCGCGGCATCGCCCAGGAGCGCGACCGAAAGCTCGGCCTCGGTGATGCCTTCCGCCATCAGGACCGCGTGCGCCGCCCGGCGGATCCGGTCCGAATCGACGGGGATCGCAAGCCCCTCCGCGCCACCCACCTCCACCTTCAGGCTCACCCCTCCCCTCCCACCGCGCGCGCCACGGCGACCGAGGTCGCTTCCTCCCGCGGCTCCGGGAGCGGAGCGGGCGGGTAGTCGATCCGGTGGTGGTACATCCCGGCGAGCACCGTGGAGAGCTGGGCGCGGATCACGTCCAAATCCCGGAGCGTCAACGGGCACTCGTCGAGCTGCCCCGCGGCGATTTTGCCGTCCACGATGCGATCCACCAACTCGCGCAGCCGCGGCGGCGAGGGGTCCGGAAGGACGTGGGCCGCGGACTCCACCGAGTCCGCGAGCATCAGCACCGCCGTTTCACGTGACTGCGGTCTGGGGCCGGCGTAGGAGAAGTCCTGTGGATTTACGCTGCCCGCGTCGTCCGCGGCCTGCCGGGCCTTGTCGAAGAAGAAGGAGATCTGCTGCGTGCCGTGGTGCTCGGCGATGAAGGCGCGGACGATGGCGGGAAGGTGCGCCTCCTGCGCCAGGCGGAGGCCTTCCGGGACGTGGCTGCGGACGATGGCCGCGCTCATCGCCGGCTTCAGCTTGTCGTGAGGGTTGCGGCCGCGGGGCTGGTTCTCGATGAAGTACTGCGGCTTGGACAGCTTGCCGACGTCGTGATAGTACGCTCCCACCCGGGCGAGCAGGGTGTTCGCGCCGATGGCGCGGCAGGCGCCCTCCACCAGATTCGCGACGTTGATGGTGTG
This sequence comes from Gemmatimonadota bacterium, assembly GCA_030859365.1. GTDB lineage: Bacteria > Gemmatimonadota > Gemmatimonadetes > Longimicrobiales > Longimicrobiaceae > JALZKG01. The sequence goes on along the minus strand of JALZKG010000364.1, from coordinate 145 downwards.
GTGAAAGGTGCCGTTCGCCTCCCGCTGCAGGCGGCGCAGCAGCGGGCGATTGGTGTCGGAAAGCTCCAGCAGCGTCTGGTCGGTGGTCACCCGCGCAAAGCTTTCCAGCAGGGGTAGGAGTCCAATGGTGACCAGCGACGAAAGC
>JALZKG010000363.1 GCA_030859365.1 Gemmatimonadota bacterium | reverse complement strand
CGCGGGAGGTCCGCCCGGTGAGGCACGCGAGCGAGGAGTTCCTGCCGTGGCGGGTGCTGCACCTGGCAATGGAGGAGCCGCTGCCGGATCTGCTCGCCGAGCCGGAGATCGGCGGGATGTTCCTGGTGTTCACGGCCGGCGGCATCCCGCTCGGGAGCCGGAGCATCGCCACGGCGGAGCTGCCGATCCCGGGCGCAGCGCTGCGCGAGCTGGCGCTGCGAACGATCACCCCCGCCGTGGGCGATCACCTTCTGGAGCACGGCTTCCGGGCGCGCCTCCCCCTCCCGCGGTCTGCTCCTCCGCACGACCGTCCGCCGTCCCCGGGCGCGGTCGCCGCGCTGCAAAGCCCGCTCGACGAGCTTCGGACGCGGCTCAGGGAGGAAGCATCCAGTGGATCGCCCGGACCCGTTTCCGTGATCGTCTGCACCCGGGACCGTCCGGATGATCTGCGGCGCTGCCTGGGGGCCCTCGCCTTGCTGGATCCCGCTCCACACGAGATCGTGGTGGTGGACAATGCCCCGCGCTCGGAAGCGGTGCGGGAGCTGGTCCGGGCAACACCCGGCGTGCGCTACGTCCGGGAGCCACGGCCGGGCTTGAGCGTGGCGCGCAACGCGGGGGTCCGGGCGAGTACCGGCGGGTTGATCGCCTTCACCGACGACGACGTGATCGTGGATCCCACCTGGCTGGTGGGGCTCCGGCGCGGCTTTCGGGATCCGAGGGTGCTCGCGGTCACGGGGCTGGTTCTCCCCGCCGAGCTGGAGACGGAGGCCCAGTTTCTCTTCCAGCACGGGGATTCCGGGTTCGGCTGGGGGTTCCGTCCCCTCGTCTACGACCGGGAGTACTTCGACCGCATGAGGTGGCGCGGCGTACCCGTCTGGCACATCGGGGCCGGCGCCAACATGGCGTTCCGCAGAGAAGTGTTCGCACGTGTCGGTCTCTTCGACGAACGGCTCGGCGCGGGGGCCTCCGGATGCAGCGAGGACTCGGAGATGTGGTACCGCATCCTGGCCGGTGGTGCCCGCTGCCGCTACGAGCCGACCGCGGTGGTCCACCACGTTCATCGCAGGGATATGGCGGGACTGGAGGATCAGATGCGCCAGTACATGCGGGGACACGTGGCCGCACTGTTGATCCAGTGGCAGCGACACCGCCACCCCGGCAACTTGGTGCGCGCCTTCGGCCTTCTCCCCGCCTACTACGCTCGCCGGGTGCTCCGCCGTGCCGCCCTGGGCACCCTGGGCGCCGAGGTGGCCGGGAGCGCGGCCGGCATCGGCTTCTACCTGCGTCACCGCCACGCACCCTCCGTCTCCCCGCCGCCGGAGCGTGCTCCACTCACCTCCCATCCAGGCAATCCCGCCGATGCATAAGACGTCACTGGGAAAGTTCCTGCGCCGGAACCCGTTTCCCAGCCCCTACACCTTCGGGTTCTTTTATCGTGAAAAGATGCGCGCCATCCACCGGGTGGCGCCGCGGGAGGGAGTGCGGGACGTGCTGGAGGTGGGAGGGGGACGCAGCGGTCTCGCGGCGATGCTCTACCCGGACGCCGAGGTCACGAACCTGGACATGAACGCGGAATATGCCGATGCGCCGGCCAACCGCCAGCCGCGGGTCCGCTTCGTGTGCGGCGATGCCACCGATCTCGAGTTCCCCGACGCGCGGTTCGACGTGGTTACCATGTTCGACCTGCTGGAGCACGTCCCGGATGATGCCGCCGCCGTTCGCGAGGCGTTTCGCGTGCTCCGCCCGGGCGGGTGGCTCCTGGTCAGCACCCCGAACGAAAACTGGCGGTTCCCCTTCTACCGGCCCATGGACCCGTTCTGTCCCAGCGAGGAAGAGATGTTCGCGGAGTGGGGCCACGTCCGCAGGGGGTACTCCCTGGAGGCCCTCCGTGCGCTGATCGGGCAACGTGAGGAAGGGTCCGCCACCTTCATCAATCCCGTCACGGTGGTGTGCCACGACATCGCCTTTTCCCGGCTTCCGAAGATGATTCGACGTGCGGCGTGTACGGCGCTCGCTCCCTTCACATGGGCGGCGTACGCGCTGCACCGTCCCTCGACGCGCGGGACCGAATCCGCCTCTGCCTGGCGCAAACCGGTGAAGCAGTGAGCGACGGCCGGGGGGCAGTGGTCGCACTGCTCCCGTGGGGCGACGTGATCGAGGACTTCCTGGACCCGATCGGCGTATCGTGGGACGAGTTCTGCGCCGAGATGACCGGAGGCTGGCTGTTCGGGTACGTGGAAGCCCTCCGCACCGCGGGGGTGCGAAGCGTCATCGTGTGCCTTTCGGAGCGAACGGCAGCGCCCGCCCGAACGGTACACGCCCCCACCGGCGCCGCGGTGTACCTCCTTCCAGCGTCGGGGTGGTACCGAGGCCTGAGGAGCGCCATAGGCAGGGGGCTGACCTGGACGTCGGACCCGGAGCACCCGGGCAGGCGGGTTGCGGGTCGGCTGCTCGGCGCGGTTCGAAACCTGGTTCCGTATCTCGCCACTCCGGCGGGGCCGCTCGCCGACGTGCTACGTCGGGAGGGCTGCGATGCGGTTCTCTGCCAGGAGTACGAATATCCTCGTTTCGACGCGTGCGTGCGGTTGGGCCGCCGGCTCCGGATCCCGGTGTTCGCCACCTTCCAGGGTGGAGACTGGCAGGTGAGCGGCGTCGAGCGATTCGTCCGCCCCTGGGCTCTGCGGAGAAGCGCGGGGCTGATCGTAGGCAGCCGCCGGGAAGAGCTTCGGCTGCGGGAGCGGTACGGAATGCCGTCGAACAAGATCACGCGCGTCTTCAACCCGCTCGACCTGTCGCTCTGGCGGGCGGAGGATCGCGCAGAGGCCCGCCGAGCGTTGGCCATTCCCCCGCACGCACGCGTCGCGGTGTGGCACGGGCGGATCGAGATGCACCGCAAGGGGCTCGATGTACTGATCGACGCGTGGGAGCGGGTGGAGCGTGAGGCTGCCGGCGCCGACGTTCGACTCCTGCTGCTCGGCACCGGAAGCGATTCGGGGCGTTTGCGGGGGCTGCTGGCCGAACGGCGGTTGAGCGGGGTGCGCTGGCTGGACGAGTATGTACTCGACCGCGGTGTCGCGCGGCGGTGGCTGTCGGCCGCCGACGTATACGCGTTTTCGTCGCGTCACGAGGGGTTCCCCGTGGCGCCGCTCGAGGCGATGGCGTGCGGACTTCCGGTTGTCGCCGCCGACGCACCGGGTGTCGAGGACATCCTGGAGGGGGGGGACACATCCGGCGGGGTGGTAGTCCCGCGGGGCGACGCCGTTGCCCTAGCAACGGAATTGAACCGGTTGCTCCGGGACTCTGCGTTTGCACGCGAGCTCGGCGCGCGAGCACGCCGGCGGGTGGAAGAGCGGTTCTCGCTCGGGACCGTCGGGGCGCAGCTCCGGCGGGTCCTTGTCGGCGCGGGAGCACAGGGGTGATGCGTGCGGCTGCGCCGCGATCCGGGGCGTCCATGCGAGCCGCCAGTCATCTACCCGGCCATGCAGCTCTGTTCGCCCTGTGCGCCGCGGCAGCGGTCCTCCTGCTGTGGCGCCTGGGAGACGGGAGCCTGTACGACTGGGATGAGGCGATCTACGCGCAGGTTGCCAAGGAGATTGTCGAGACCGGCGACTGGCTGACCCTGCACTGGGGCTACGAGCCGTTCTTCGAAAAGCCTCCGCTGTTGATGTGGTCCACGGCGATCTGGTACCACCTGTTCGGGGTCAGCGAGTTCTGGGCGCGGGCCACCTCGGCGCTGTCCGGAATCGCCCTGGTCGCGCTGGTCTATGCCATCGCCCGCCGGCTGTACGGCGCGGCGACGGGCTTCGCCGCCGGGATCGTCCTGCTGACCACCCACCAGTTCGTGCTCTCCGCGCGCTTCGGAACCACCGACGTCCTGCTGACGCTGTGGGTGTACCTCTGCGTATACGCCTACCTGCGGGTCCAGGAAGGCAGCTTTTACTGGTGGTACGTGGTCGGGATCGGGTGCGGTCTCGCCATCATGACCAAGTCCGCCGCGGGCGTTGTCGCCCCGGCCGCGATCGGTGTCGCTCTCCTGCTGGACCGGCGGCTCGCGGCCGCTCTTCGGACTCCCTCCTTCTGGGGCGGAATCGGCGCCGGGGTGGTGATCGCCGCATCCTGGCACGTGGCGATGGTCCTGCTGCACGGCGACCGCTTTGTCGACGTGTACCTCGGCCGACACCTGCTCGAACGGGCTACCAGCCCGATGGAAGGTCACGTCGGCGGGAGGGACTTCTACCTCGGTCGCCTGCGGACACACTTCTTCCCCTGGTTCTACCTGCTCCCGTTCGCTCTCGCCGAGGCGGGAAGGGAGGCCGCTTTCGAGCGAGCGCGCGGACGCATCCTTCTCGTCCTGGCGGTCCTGGTGTTCGGCCTGTACACGGCGGTCCAGACCAAGATCTACTGGTATCTCGTGCCGATCTACCCGGCGTTGGCCATCCTGGTGGCACGCACCGCGGTGAGGGCGGTCCGGCAGCCGCGCTCCGCCGCCTTCTCCGGTCTGGCGGTGGCGACGGCGGTGCTCCTCCTGCTCGCGCCGCAGAAGCTGACACTTTTGTTCGCCGCGCTCGTAGTCGGGGCAGCGGCCGTCGACTGGCGCCGCGGCTCCATGCGCGCGGTGCCCCTGGCGATGGCGCTGTTCCTCGTGGCAGCCGGCGCAAACGAAATCCGCCCCTTGTTTGCTGGCGGCGAAAGCTCCATCGCGCGGCTCGCGCGGGCGGCGGGGCGAGCGTATCCCCCCGGAACAGCGCTGATCGTCTACGGGCATTCCGGGCTGTACAAGCCCGCGCCGCTGTTCTACAGCGACACCCCGATCAGGATGGCCCATACCCCGGAAGAACTCGCCGCCGCCTCGCCCGCACGCGGCTTCCGTATGATCCTGCTGCCGCAGGACAGCGCCGCCCCCCTCCAGTCGCGGTTCGGGATCCGCGAGCTGCGCCGGGACGGCGGGTACGTGCTCGCGCAGATCGCACGCCTCCCCTCGCGATGATGATGCGTCCCGGCCGCGGGTCGCCGCTGCTCCTCCTGGGCGCGGTGCTCCTCGTGGCGGCATCGCTCCGCCTTTACAAGATCGACCAGCCGCTGGTCGACGCATTCAGCTGGCGCCAGGCGAGTACCGCCATGATGGCCGACAACTTCCACCAGACCCGCCGCAACATCTTCTTTCCGGAGGTGGACTGGACCGGGCCCGGCCCCAATTACCAGGGGCGGGAGTTTCAGACCGTGAGCTACCTGTCGGCGCTTCTGTATCCCGTGCTGGGGGTGCACGACTGGATCGGCCGGGCGGTCGCCGTGCTGTTCGGCCTGCTCGGGATCGTCGCACTGTTCCTGCTTACGCGCCGGGTCTCGGGCGAGCGCCACGCCCTCCTGGCGGCCGCGGTGATGGCGGTGCTTCCCGGGAGCATTTTCGTCGAGCGCTCGTTTCTTCCCGATCCGGCCATGGTGGCCCTGGTCACCACCTCGCTGTGGCTATGGGTGACGTTTCTCCAGGAGGAGCGGGAGCGCTATCTCTGGCTCGCGGGGGCCGTGGGCGCGTGGGGGTTCTGTAGCAAGCTGCCCGGGTTGATCGCCGGGCTGCCGATGGCGTACGCGGCGCTCTCGCTGGTCGGCACCCGGAAACTGCTTACGCAAACGTGGATGACCCGGCTCGGCACCCTTGCCCTTCTCACGCTGGTCCCCACCGCGGCGTACTACCTGTGGGCTCGGCATCTGTCCCTTTCCTATCCGCCGTACCACTTCGCCGGGGAGGGGAACTGGCTCTGGGACCACGGGTTGCGTGCGTGGCTGGACGAGGGGTACTTCCTGCCGCTGCTTGCCCGGCGTTTCCTGGGGTGGATCTGGACGCTGCCCGTCCTCCTCCTGGTGCTCGTCGGGATCGCCGTGCGTCCGCCAGCCTCGGCAGCGGCGCCCTGGCTCTTCCACTTCTGGCTCGCCGGCGGCGTGGTATTCTACCTCTTCGGTGCCAAGGAGCTGGTGGACAACCCCTGGAACTTCCATCTCGTCAATCCGGCGGCTGCTGCCCTGGCCGCGCGGGGAATCATGGCGCTGAGCGATTTCGCGGCGGCTCGCACCCGCGCCGCTGCGGCTCCCGTCACCACCCTCCTTCTCCTGCTCGTGATCCTCGGAGTCGGGCTGCGGGGTCTCCGCTGGATGTACCATCCGTACGGAGAATCCAGCCGTCAGATGGGATTCGCGCTCCGGCAGTGGAGCCGCCCGGGGGACCTCGTGGTCACCCTGGCGCACGACGTGGGGGATCCCACTGCCATCCGCTACTCCGAACGTCGGGGGTGGGTATTCCCACCTGCACGTGCTGGGGAGGGATGGGGCGCGCTCCCCGAGACTCCGGGCGAATCGGTCCGGCTGCTCGACTCGCTTCGCGCCGAGGGAGCCGACTGGCTCGGGATCGTCGAAGGGAGGGATGGACGTATCCGGAACGACACCTCCGGCTTCGGAGAATACGTCCGGCGGACATGTCCAGTGCGGGTGCAGACTGCGGAGTGGTTCATTTGCCGGCTGACGCCGAGCCCCCGTCCGTCGCCCGCGCGGTGAAGCCTGCGCTCCCGCCGTGGAACCCAGCCCCTCGTCCCGAATCCTTTTGTGCATCGTGCAAAATGTGCTTGCAGCGTAAGCCGGATTGGCTCAATCTCTGGCGGGTACATAGATTGCACGCTCGACGCCGACCGCCCACCCGAGCGCAGCTTCCGTGACCCATCATCACTTCACCGTAGACGTCGAGGAGTACTTCCACGTGTCCGCCTTCGAGCCGCACGTCGCACGCGAAACGTGGGACGGACTCGAAAGCCGGGTTCGGAGGAGTGTAGAACGGCTCCTGGCGCTGCTCGCCTCGAGCGGTTCCCGGGGAACGTTCTTCGTGCTCGGGTGGGTCGCGGAGCGTCACCCGGAGCTCGTCCGCGAGATCGCGGCGGCGGGCCACGAGGTGGCGTCGCACGGCTCGGACCACCGGCGGGTCACCCACCAGGTACCGGCACAGTTCCGCGCCTCCGTCCGGGATAGCAAGGCCCTGCTCGAGGACCTCACCGGGACCGCGGTGCTGGGGTTTCGCGCTCCAAGCTTTTCCATCGTTCCGGGGCGTGAGTGGGCGCTCGATGTGCTGCTGGAGGAGGGCTACCGCTACGACTCCAGCCTCTTCCCGGTACGGAGGCGCGGGTACGGGTACCCGGGTGGAAAACGAGATCCGCACTGGCTCGATCGCTCCGGCGGCCCGCTGGCGGAGGTGCCGCCCGCGACGCTCCGGGTGGGACTCGCGAACCTGCCCGCGGCGGGCGGCGCGTACTTTCGCCTGTTCCCGTACGGGGTCATCCGCGCGGCCATCCGGGCGGCCGAACGCAGGGGAGTGCCCGCCACGTTCTACATCCACCCATGGGAGCTGGACCCGGACCAGCCCCGCATCGAGGTGCCCTTTCTGACCCGGGTGCGCCACTACGGCGGGTTGGCGCGGACCGGTCGCCGGCTGGAGCAGCTGCTCCGGGACTTCCGATTCGCGCCCATCTCCGAAACCGTCGCCGCCCTGTGACCGCCGTTCCCGAACCGCTGGCCGAGGCTGTTGCCCTCCACACGGTTCCCCCGGAGGAGGCAGGGACCGACTGGGACGCCGCGCTGTCCGGGCTGCCCGGCGGCACCTTCTGCCACCTTGCCGGATGGCGGGAGGTGATGGCCGACGTGCTCGGCCACCGCACCCACTACCGCGTTGCGCTGGACGCCGCCGGAACCGTGCGGGGTCTGCTCCCCCTGGTGCGGGTACGGAGCCGCGTCTTCGGCGATTACCTCGTTTCGATGCCGTTCCTCAACTACGGAGGTCCCCTGGGGAGCGTGGCGGCGCGCCGGGCGCTGGCGGACGACGCGGTGGCGCTCGCGCGCCGGGAGGGGGTGGACCTGCTGGAGCTGCGGGGAAGGGAAGCAATCCCGGCCCCGGGACCGCTCCGCCGTTCGGATCGCAAGGTGACGGTGCTCCTCCCCCTTCCTGAAACCGCGGAAGAGCTGTGGCAGAACGGCTTCCGGGGGAAGCTTCGCAGCCAGATCCGGCGTCCGCAGAAGGAGGGGATGGAGACCCGCTTCGGGCCGGACCAGCTTCCCGCGTTCTACGAGGTGTTCGCCCGCAACATGCGGGATCTGGGTACCCCGGTGCTGCCGCGCGGCTTCTTCGAGTGTATCGCGCGGGTGTTCCCCGGGCAGGCGGTGTTCGGCGCCACCTACCTCGGTGACGTCACGGTGGCCGCGGGGTGCGGCTTCGCCTACGGGGACGAGTTCGAGATCACCTGGGCCTCGTCGCTGCGCGAATACAATCGACTCGCGCCCAACATGCTCCTGTACTGGGACTTCATGGAGCACGTGATCGACCGCGGAGTGCGCGTCTTCAACTTCGGCCGCTGCACGCCGGGAGAGGGAACCCACCGGTTCAAGCTGCAGTGGGGTGGCGCGGACGTCCCGCTGCCCTGGGCGCAGTGGTCCCCGGGGGCGGTGGACGCCACGCCCTCCCCGGACCGCCCGCTGTTCCGGCTCGCCACCTCCGCCTGGCAGCGGCTTCCGCTCCCGATCGCAAACCGCCTCGGTCCGCTGCTTTCCAGGCAGATCCCGTGAGCGTCGATCTTCCCGCTCCGGCGGTACGGCGCGGCCTACGTCACCAGCTGGCCGTGTACTCCCCGCTCCCCCTGGCGGCACTTTCCGGCGCCGTCAGCGAAACGCTGCGGGGCGCCGACGGGCGGGCCCGGCTCCGGGACCTTCTCCGGCAGGAGTTCGCGGCGGACGAGGTCCTGCTTTGCGGGAGCGGCACGGAGGCGCTCCAGCTTGCGATCCGCGCGGCAGCGGAGCAGGTGGGTGGCGCGCCGCCCGTGGCGATCCCCGCCTTTTCCTGCTTCGACGTTGCCGCCGCCGCGGTCGCGACGGGGGCTCCCCTGGCGCTGTACGACGTCGACCCCCAGACGCTCGCACCCGATCCGGCGTCGCTCGAGCGGGCGCTGGAGGGCGGAGCACGGGTCGTCGTCGCCAGCCCGCTGTACGGTGTTCCAATCGACTGGGAGGCGGTGGATGGATTGGCGGCTTTCCACGGGGCGGTGGTCATTGAGGACGCCGCGCAGGGGCACGGGACCGTGCGGTCATCGACGAGTGCGACGGCAATCCCTGGGGGGATCCGCCGGGGGAGGACGGGGCCCGCGCCCCCTGCCGGTGCCCGATTCGTCCGGGGAAGGGGGACCTGGCGATCCCCCCGCCCCGGCAC
>JALZKG010000395.1 GCA_030859365.1 Gemmatimonadota bacterium | reverse complement strand
AAGCCGCGGCGTCCACCGCCCCAGAACCCCCGGAGACACGCCGATGAGCCCCAAGAACGATTCCGGTGTCGCCCCCGCGCACCCGCGCAGCCCGCGGAGCGCCGACGAGCAGGACGCGCCGGAGCCGGAACGGTTGACGACCCCGCAGGAGGAGGCGGGGCAGGACATTGCCGGGCTGGACGATCCGCCGCAGGCGGAGGGGGACCGGGAGAGCGTCGACGACTAAGGGAGGCTAGCGGAGCAGCAGTTCCACCACCTCCGCGCCCCGCTCCGCGGCGCCGAGCCCGGCCTGCACGTACGCCCGCGCCGCCGCCCCCGCAGCCGTGCGGGCGCTGTCGTCCCTCAGCCAGCCGCTGATGGAGCGGCGTAGCTCCTTGCGGTCCCGCACCGGGTGCGCACCTCCCGCCGCGATCAGCTCGGCAGCCTCGCGGGCGTTCGTGTGCCGAGGGCCAAAGAGCGTCGGCACCCCGAACGCGGCCGGCTCCAGCACCGAGTGCAGCCCCGCGCTCCCCCATCCGCCGCCGACGTACGCGATGGCTGCCGCCGCGTACAGCTCCCCGAGTACCCCGGTCCGGTCCACCACCAGCACCGGGGGGAGCGGCGCGTCCCAGTCCATCGCGGAGAAGCGGACGGAGCGGAGGCCCGCGACCGCAAGCCGAGCCTCCGCCCGCGCCAGGTGCTCCGGCGAAGGCTCGTGGGGGACCAGGACCAGCCGGAGCGGCAGCTTCTTCGTCACCTGGGCGACAGCGGGAACGAGCCGCTCCTCGTCCGCCGGCCAGGTGGAGCCGGCAACCAGCACCGGCAGGCCCGCGGCGGCGAGAGCTCGGTGCCACGGCGCGAGGGCGTCCGCCGTGGCGGCGCGATGCCACACCTGGTCGAAGCGGGCGTCGCCCATCACCCCGCGACGCTCTTCAGGCACCCCCAGAGCGGCGAAGCGCGCGGCATGTGCGGCGGAGATCGCGGCCACCCGGTCGAGACGCCGGTATGCCGGCCCCAACAGCCATCGCGCGGGCCCGGAAAGGCGGCTGGACTCGGCGGGAAGGGTGGCGCTCAGCAGCGCCATGCGCACCTTCCGGCGCTCCGCCTCGCGGGTCAGCGCCGGCCACACGTCGGTCTTGGAAAAGGCGAGCACCGTGGGCCGGAGCGCCGCGAGCGCGCGCCGGACATCGACCGAAAAGTCCAGCGGAAGGTAGTCGGCGAAGTCTGCGGGTACGGAGCGGGCGAACCCCTCGGCCGAGGGCGAAAAGAAGGTGTAGACGATCTGCACGTCGGGTTTCCGGCGGCGGCGGAGCGCCTCCACCACCGCCCGTGCCTGCAATCCTTCCCCCACGCTGGGCGCGTGGAACCAGACCAGCGGGCGGGCGGGATCGCGGTGCTCCGCGGCCCACCGCTCCATCCGCTTCAGCACGCCGCGGCGCCCACGCACCCCGCGCGCGGTCTTTCCCTCGCCACGCGCGAGCAGCGGGAGCACGGGACGTGCAGCGTGCAGGGCGAGGGTGAGCAGCGTTTCGGGAAGCGCCATCCGCCCAAACTATCGCGGCCGCTTCCGACGCGACATGCCGCGGCGGGAGCCGGCCCAGGCCTTTCTGCCGCCGTACGTTTTCGGTATGTTTTCGGGATGAAAGATCGTATCCAGATCCGCGGCGCGCGGCAGCACAATCTCAAGAACCTGGACCTGGACATCCCCCGGCGGGCGCTGGTGGTGGTCACCGGGCCCTCCGGCTCCGGCAAGTCGTCGCTCGCCTTCGACACCATCTACGCCGAGGGGCAGCGGCGCTACGTGGAGTCGCTCTCCACCTACGCCAAGCAGTTCCTGGAGCGGATGGAGAAGCCGGACGTGGACCGGGTGGAGGGGATCTCCCCCGCGGTCGCCATCGAGCAGCGCAACCCCACCAAGACCTCACGCTCCACCGTCGGTACCGCGACGGAGGTGTACGATTACCTGCGCCTCCTGTGGGCGCGGGTGGGACGCACCGTCTGCCCGGGGGTCCACGACAGTCCCTGCGGGCGCGAGGTCCGCCCCGACACGGTGCAGAGCGCCACCGACGTGACGCTCGGGTTGGAGCCCCAGACGCGGCTGCGCGTCTGTTTTCCGCTCCCCCGCTCGGCGCGCGTCACCCACGCGCTGGTGGCCGAGAACCTCCGTGCGCTCGGCTTCGTCCGGGTGATGGTGGACGGCGAGGAGCTGCACCTGGACGACATGGAGGAAAAAGATAAACGGGACCTGACCCGCTCGGGGGAACTGCTGGTGGTGGTGGACCGCCTCCGCGCGGATCCCGAGGAGGCCACCCGCCTCGCCGAAGCGTTCGGCGTGGCCTTCGCGGAAGGGGAGGGGGAGGCGGTCGTGGTCACCGCGCAGGGGGAGCGACTCCGCTTCAGCGAGCGCTTCCGCTGCCCGGATCACCCGGAGATCGCCTTCGCCAACCCCACCCCGCAGCTCTTCTCCTTCAACAATCCATACGGCTCCTGCCCGGTCTGCACCGGCTTCGGCGCGGTCCTGGAGTACAGCGAGGCGCTGGTGGTCCCCAACGCCGGCCGCTCGCTCGCGGAAGGGGCGGTCGATCCCTGGAGCAAGCCCCGCTACGAGGCGCGCCGCAAACGGCTCCAAGAGCTGGCGCGGCGCGAAGGCGTGTCGGTCGATGAACCCTGGGAGCGCCTCCCCGAAGCGTTCCGCCACACCGTGCTGCACGGAGGGCGCGGCTTTGCGGGGGCGATTCCCTTTCTCCGCGGGCTGGAGGAGAAGCGCTACAAGGCGTACATCCGCGTCTTTCTCCGCCAGTACCAGGCGGCGGAAACGTGCCCCGCCTGCCGCGGCGCCAAGCTGCGCCCCGAGGCGCTCTTCGTCCGCGTCGGCGGGCGCACCATCGCGGAGGTGTCGGACATCGCGCTGAAGCGGCTGCGTGCCTGGGTCCTGGCGCTCGCCGGCGACGGGAGCGAGAACGGGGCCGCTCCGCTCTCCGCGACGGAGCGGGAGATCGCCGCCTCCATCGTGGCGGAGCTGGTCACCCGCGTCGGATTCATCGACGACGTAGGGCTCGGCTATCTCACGCTCGACCGGCAGACCCGCACGCTGTCCGGCGGCGAGGCGCAGCGGATCACCCTGGCAAACGCGCTGGGAAGCCAGCTGATGGACACGCTGTACGTGCTGGACGAGCCCACCATCGGCCTCCACCCGGCGGACAACGACCGCCTGCTCGGGCTGCTGCTCCGGCTGCGCGAGGCGGGGAACAGCGTGCTGGTGGTGGAGCACGATCCCGAGGCGATGCGCATGGCCGACCACCTGGTGGAGCTCGGCCCGGGCTCGGGGGAGCGCGGCGGCGAGCTGGTCTTTCAGGGCACCCCGGCGGAGATCCTGGAGGCCGACACGCTGACCGGGCGCTACCTGTCCGGACGCTCGGAGATCCCGCTCCCCGCGCGCCGCCGCAGCGGAAACGCCCGGCTCCGCCTGCACGGGGCCCGCGAGCACAACCTGCGGGGGGTGGACGTGGAGATCCCGCTCGGGTCGCTGACCGTGGTCACCGGCGTATCGGGCTCGGGCAAGTCCACCCTGGTGCACGACGTGCTGTTCCGCGCGGTCGAGCGCGAGCTGTCCGGGGGAGAGACGAGCGCAAAGCGCCACCTGGGCGAGCCTGTCGGCGCCTTCGACTCCGTCTCCGGGGTGGGGCTGCTGAAAGCCGTGGTGCGGGTCGATCAGTCCCCCATCGGCCGCACGCCGCGATCCAACCCGGTCACCTACATCAAGGCGTACGACGAGGTGCGCCGCATCTTTGCTGCGCTCCCCGACGCGAAGCAGCGGGGGTTCGGCCCCGGCCACTTCTCCTTCAACGTCAAGGGGGGCCGCTGCGAGGTGTGCACGGGCGAGGGACAGACGCAGGTGGAGATGGTCTTCATGGCGGATGTCTTCGTCCCCTGTGAAGCGTGCGGCGGCAAGCGCTTCCGGGGCGAGGTGCTGGAGGTGCGCTACCGCGGCAGGAACGTCGCGGAGGTGCTGGAGCTTTCGGTGGACGAGGCGATCCGCTTCTTTCTCCACGAGGACCGGCTGGGCGAAACGCTCTGGCACCTGCAGCAGGTGGGGCTCGGCTACCTGCGGCTCGGGCAGCCCGCCCCGACGCTCTCGGGCGGGGAGGCGCAGCGGATCAAGATCGCCCGCGAGCTGGCGCAGGGGGCGCGCCGCGGCGGCCGCAAGCTGTACGTGCTGGACGAGCCCACCACCGGCCTGCACCTGGACGACATCGCGAAGCTGCTGCGCGTGCTCGGCGACCTGGTGGACGCGGGCCACACCGTGGTGCTGATCGAGCACAACCTGGAGGTGATCAAGACCGCCGACTGGCTGATCGACCTGGGGCCCGGAGCGGGTCCGGACGGCGGGCGGCTGGTGGCGATGGGCACGCCGGAGGAGGTGGCGGAGGTGCCGGAAAGCGTCACGGGGCGCTGGCTGGCGCCGCTGCTGAACGGCGTCGTGGCCGCCGTGAGGTAACCTCCGCCCTGAGCTTTCTCCTCGTCGTCGCGCTCTGCATCGCCGCGCTGGCGTGGGGAGCCGGCGGGTGGCGCGACGAGCGGCGGGGCGGGTGGCGACACGTGCTCGCCCTCCCGGTGGACGGCAGCCGCATCTTTCTGCTCCGGTACCTGGCGGGGCTCCTCTGGCTCGGCCTCCCCGACGGACTCTGCTCGCAGCCCACTCTCTCCCGGCTTCTCCGCACCGTTGCTGGGGAGGGAGAACCTCTCGGGCATGGCGGAGATCGTCCGTCAACGGGTCTTCCCGGTGCTGAACACCGGCCGCAAGGAGATCACGCTGGACCTTGATTCCTTTCCGCACGAGGTCCACGCCCACCAGCCCGGCACGGTCTACAACGCCCGCTACCGGACCCGCTGCTTCCATCCCCTCGTCGCCAGCGTGGACGGCCACTACTTCCTCGGCGCCCGGCTGCGGGAGGGCAACGTCTGTACGGCCGACGGGGTGCTCGATTTCGTGCTCGGAGGAGAAGGCACGCATGAGCCGGGAGCGATTCCGCGCCCTGGTGCTCAAGAGCGCTTGCTCGGCGGCCGCCGGGTCACCGTCGTCATCCAGGCCGCGCGGGCGCATCTCTGACAGCGCTTCCGGACTCGGCTCCGTAAGCTCCTGCCTGTCCGCGGCTCTCCCCGGCTCCCGGCCCTGCCCGCTTGAGCCGTAACCCCACGGGCGGGGAATCCAAAATCCGTCTCGCCTCCGCCGAGTCTCACCGGCTGGGGGTGAGGGGGTCTGTCGCGCCACGCGCCCTGATTCGCTACGTTTGCGACGACGGGCTGCGAATGTCGTCCTTCAGCCGTCGTGTACCCGGTGGTGAATAAGCTGACATGAAACAAACCCACGGCGAACCGCGTTGTGAGTCGGAGCGGAGTCGCAATCGCGGCTGCCGCGCACCTTTCCACACTGGAGGATGGATGATGCTATCCCGTACGCCGGGTCGAATCCTGGCCGCGGCGCTGGTCCTCGGGGCCGCGACGCCCGTGGTCTCCCAATCGCCGGCCCCGACCGGCGCCCGAAACATCCCCGTCGAAACGTACCGCCTCCCCAACGGCCTCCGGGTCATCCTGTCGCAGGATCGCTCCGTGCCGGTGGTTGCCGTCAACGTCTGGTACGACGTGGGGAGCCGCAACGAGCGGCCGGGGCGTACCGGCTTCGCGCACCTCTTCGAGCACATGATGTTCCAGGGCTCGGCGAACGTGGCGAAGACGGAGCACCTGCAACTGATCGAGCGCGCCGGTGGCTCCATGAACGGTACCACCTCGGAGGATCGCACCAACTACTTCCAGACCCTCCCCGCCAACCGGCTCAACCTGGGGCTGTGGCTGGAAGCGGACCGGATGCGCTCCCTGGAGATCACCCAGGAGAACCTGGACAACCAGCGCGAGGTGGTGAAGGAAGAGCGCCGGCTGCGGATCGACAACGCGCCGTACGGCACCTCCTTTCTCGCGTCGAGCTATGAGGTGCCGTACGACAGCACCGGCTGCTTCGCGTACGGACACAACGTCATCGGCTCCATGGACGATCTGAACGCCGCCGACCTGTCGGACGTGCGGGAGTTCTTCGCCACGTACTACGCGCCCAACAACGCCACCCTCACCGTGGTCGGCGACTTCGAGGCCGACGGCGCGAAGCGGATGATCCAGGAGTACTTCGGAGATCTCCGGCCGGGCTCGGCTCCACCCCCCGTGGAGTGCGGCGCGGCCTTCGGACACCTCCCGGTGCGGCAGACGGTGCGCGACGCCAACGCGAACCTGCCGGCGTACTTCGCCAGCTACGGCATCCCCGCCGTGGACGACCGCGACGTGTACGCCCTGGCGCTGCTCGGGCGGATCCTCGGAAGCGGAGAAAGCTCCCGCCTCCATCAGCGGCTGGTGCGGCAGGAGAAGGCGGCCGCAGCGGTGCAGGCGAGCGCCAACATCCGCCGTGGGCCGGGTCTCTTTACCCTGTTCTCCATCCCGAACCAGGGAGTGGGGGTGGACCGGCTGGAGACGCTGCTTGGCGAGGAGATCGAAAAGGTGCGCCGCGGCGGAGTGACCGCCGACGAGCTGGACAAGGCAAAGAACCAGTACCGCGCCACCACCATCCGCGGCCAGCAGACGGCGCTCGGCAAGGCGGAGGCGCTGCAGTACTACGCGCACTTCCATGGCGACCCCCTGGCCATCCGCAGTTCACTCGACGGCTACATGGCCGTCACCCGTGCCGACGTCCAGCGTGTCGCGAACCAGTATCTGACCCCCCAGAACCGCGCCGTCGTGATCACCCAGCCCGGCGCGGGAGAATGAACTCCATGACATACCACAGAAACCGATCCCTGCTGCTGATGGGCGCTTTCGGCGCGCTCGCGGCCTGTGCTCCGCCGGCTCCGCCCTCGGTCTCGCCGTCGCCGGAGTCGCAGCCGGCACCACAGCGGCAGGCGCCGCCTCCCCCGCTCCCGCTGCAGCCGCTGGACTTCCCCGGCTTCCGTGAAACCACGCTGCCGAACGGGCTGCAGCTGATCGTGGTCGAAAAGCGCGATCTGCCGGTCGTCAACGTCAATCTGTACGTCCGCTCCGGCTCCGCGACGGATCCGGCGGAGCGGATCGGGCTCGCGGAGATGACGGCGGAGCTGCTGACCAAGGGGACGCCGCGCCGCAATGCGCAGCAGATCTCCGAAAACATCGAGCGGGTGGGGGGGACGCTCAGCGCCTCCGCCGGGCTCGACTACCTGACGCTCTCCGCCAGCGTGCTGGCGGACCAACTGCCGCTCGCCTTCGAGCTGGTGGGCGACGCTGCGCTGCGTCCCACCTTTCCGGCCGAGGAGCTGGAGATCGCCCGCCGAAGGACGCTGACCGGGCTCCAGGTGGCTCTCGCGCAGCCGGGGGAGATCGCCCGGCGACGGATGATCCAGGAGATCTACGGGCCGCAGAACCCGTACGGACGCTCCACCCTGCCGCAGACGATCGAGGCCATCCAGCGCGTCGACCTGGTCCGCTTCCATCGGGATCGGTTCCGTGCGAACAACGCTCTGCTCGTGGTGTCCGGCGACGTGGACGCTGCCCGGGTGGAGGCCATGGCCCGGGAGCGCTTCGGAGCGTGGCAGGGGGGCTTCCGCGCCCCCGCCGCCC
>JALZKG010000379.1 GCA_030859365.1 Gemmatimonadota bacterium | reverse complement strand
TGCTCCAACTCCGCCCCCACGCTGTCGGCGTCGCCGGTGTCGTGGCCGCGCTCGCGGAGCCGCTCCAGAAGCGCGGTCCACTGCGGATGGTTCCACCCGTCGGGGTGCTCCGCCACGAACGCCCGCAGCTCCTCCGTCCGCCGTGCCTTCGCCTGCGGGTCCGAGATTCGTTTCGCTGCCATCACTCCCTCTACTGGTTGTGGTTGTGGACGATCCTGCCCGCTCAGCGGGGCTGGCCGCTACGCCCCGGCTCCCCCGTCGCGCTGGAGCACCAGCACCCCGAGCGGAGGAAGGGTGAGCTCCAGCGAGAAGGGACGGCCGTGCCGCGGTGCGGCCGCCGCCCGAAGCGCTCCGGCGGCGACTCCGCTCCCCCCGTACGCCGCCGCGTCGCTGTTCAGCACCTCTCGGTAGCGGCCCCCGTCCGGAACACCGATGCGGTATCCCGGCCTCGGCTCCGGAGTGAAGTTGCACACCCACACCAGCGGCGCCCCGTCCGCACCCTTGCGAAGAAAGGAGACGACGCTGTTCTCCGTGTCCTCCAGGTCGATCCACTCCCATCCTTCGGGAGTGTGGTCCCCGGCCCAGAGCGCCGCCTCCCGCCGGTACAGGGCACACAGATCGGCCACCCAGCGCTGGACGCCGGCATGGGGCTCGTGCTCCAGCAGCTCCCACGGAAGAGCCCGCCCCTCGCCCCACTCCTCCCGCTGAGCGAGCTCCGCGCCCATGAAGAGCAGCTTCTTACCGGGGTGGCCCCACATGAAGCCGAGCGCCAGGCGCAGGTTGGCGAACCGCCGCCAGTCGTCGCCCGGCATCTTGTGCAGGAGCGAGCGCTTGCCGTGCACCACCTCGTCGTGCGAGAGGGGGAGGACGAAGCGCTCGCTGAAGGCGTACATCAGCGAAAAGGTGATCAGGTTGAAGTGGTGGCCCCGGTGGAGGGGGTCCTCCGCCATGAAGCGCAGGAAGTCGTTCATCCACCCCATGTTCCACTTCAGGTGGAAACCGAGTCCCCCCTCCTCCGGCGGCCGCGTCACCCCGGGCCAGGCGGTCGACTCTTCCGCGATCATCAGCGCGCCGGGGTGCTCGTGGCGCACGACGCCGTTCAGCTCCCGGAGAAAGTCGATCGCCTCCAGGTTCTCCCTTCCGCCGTGGACGTTGGGAACCCACTCCCCCTCCTCCCGGGAGTAGTCCAGGTAGAGCATGGACGCGACGGCGTCCACCCGCAGCCCGTCGATGTGGAACTCCTCCAGCCAGAACAGCGCGTTGGCGACCAGGAAGTTGCGGACCTCCGCCCGGCCGAAGTTGAAGACCAGCGTCCCCCAGTCCGGGTGCTCCCCCTGCCGGGGGTCCTCGTGCTCGAACAGGGCGGTTCCGTCGAAGCGGCGCAGTCCGGAGGCGTCCTTGGGGAAGTGGGCCGGGACCCAGTCCAGAATCACCCCGACGCCGCGCCGGTGCAGCCGGTCCACCAGGTAGCGGAAGTCGTCGGGCGAGCCGAAGCGCGAGGTGACCGCGAAGTAGCCGGTGACCTGGTACCCCCACGAGGGGTCGTACGGATGCTCCATCACCGGGAGAAACTCCACGTGCGTGAAGCCCATCCGCTCCACGTAGTCGCCCAGCTCCTCGGCGAGTTCGCGGTACGTCAGCGGCCGCCCCTCCGGGTGGCGGCGCCACGATCCGGGGTGCACCTCGTAGATGGAGATCGGACCGGCCGTGGGATCTTGCTCGCCTCGGCGCCGCATCCACTCCCCGTCGCTCCACCCGTACTCCCCCAGCCGCTCCACGATGGATGCGGTGGCGGGGCGCAGTTCGCTGCGTAGCGCCACCGGGTCGCTCTTGTTGAAGGGCGGGCCCTGCCGGGGCAGAATTTCGTACTTGTACAGCGCCCCGGCGCCCAACCCGGGAAGGAAGATCTCCCACACCCCCGCGCCGGGGTGGAACCGCATCGGGTGGCAGCGCCCGTCCCACCCGTTGAAGTCACCGACCACGCTGACGCGGCGCGCGTTGGGCGCCCACACCGCGAAACGGGTCCCCGCGACCTCGCCCACCTCCATGGGGCGTGCGCCCAGGGCGCGAAAAAGTCGCCGGTGCGTCCCCTCACCGAGCAGGTGAAGATCCAGCTCCCCGAGCACCGATCCGAACCCGTACGGATCCTCGATCTCCACCCCTTCCTCTGAACGGAGGCGGTAGGGGAGCTCCTCGGTCGTGACGTCCGCCACGAAGAAGCCGGCGGGGTGGAGGCGGGTCATCGGCCGCGGCTCTCCGCCGTCGCCGGGCACCAGCGCGGCTTGCCGCGTGTGGGGGAGAAACGCGCGCACGGACCACCCCCCGTCCTCCGCCCGGTGCGGCCCGAGCACGGAGAAGGGATCGGGGTGCGACCCGTGGACGATCTGTACGATGTCTTCTTCGGAAAGAGTCGATGCGGTCAAAACAATCCGGATCTACGGGTGGTCAGGACGGTGCTCGAGCTTGCCCGCAGCGGCCCGATCCACGATCCAGGCCGTGCGCGTCGGCGCGTCGCGGATGCTCTGCCCCGGGAAGCGGTGCGGGTCGAGCGCTCCCTGCAGCACGGAATGGACCGCCGACGCCTTGCCGGCTCCCGCGACGACGAAGTGGATGTGCTCGGCGGCGCGGAGCGCCGGCACGGTGAGAGTCACCCGCCACTCCCCCCGCTCCTCCAGGAGCGACGTGCTCACCCACCGGCGTCGCTCGCGGAGCACGTCGCTGAACGGGAAGAGCGACGCGATGTGCGCGTCGCCGCCGAGGCCGAGGTGGACCAGGTCCCAGCGGGGCGGCTCGCCCCCGAAGCTGCGGCGGATCTCCTCCGTGTACGCTTCGGCCGCGCGCCCAGGCTCCCACTCCCCGTGCATCCGGTGCAGGTTTTCCGGGGGGATGTCGATGTGCGCGAGCAGCGACCGCCGCGCCATCCCGAAGTTGCTCCGCGGGTGCGTCGGCGGCACGCAGCGCTCGTCCCCCCAGAACAGGTGCACCCGCTCCCACGGAACCCGGCTGCGGAACGGCTCCCTCGCCAGACCGGCGTAGGCGCGGCGCGGCGTATCCCCTCCGGTCAGGACGACGCGGGCGACGCCGCGCCGGTCGACGGCTTTCACGACGGCGGCCGCGAAGCGCTCCCCGGCCGCCTCGGCCACGGCCGCCTCATCGGCGACGACGACCATCTCCGGCTCCTGCGGTCCGGCGCTCACGGCGTTCTCCAGCGGCGCCGGTCGGCGGCGAGCAGTTGGTCCGCGCCCCGCGGGCCCCCGCTCCCGGCCGGGTACGGCTCCGGGGCTCCATCCGCCTCCCACGCCTGCAGGATCGGCGACATCACCGCCCAAGAGGCCTCGGTCTCGTCGCGGCGGGCGAACAGGGTCGCGTCGCCGAGCATCGCGTCGAGAAGGAGGCGCTGGTACGCTTCGGGCGACTCCACGCCGAACGCTTCGCCCGGGTTGAAGTCCATGCTGACCGGGCGCAGCGCTCCGGCCAGGCCGGGCACCTTGGCCTCGAAGAAGAGGGAGATCCCCTCCTGCGGCTGGATGCGAAGCACCAGCAGGTTGGGCTCGGGAAGGTCGTGCTCCTGCGGGTCGAGAACCGGGTGGGGGGGAGCGCGGAAGCGCACGGCGATCTCGGTGGTTTTCTCCGGGAGCCGCTTTCCGGTACGGAGATAGAAGGGGACGCCGGCCCAGCGCCAGTTGTCGACCCAGAGACGGAGCGCGGCGTAGGTTTCGGTCCCTGAATCGTCCGCCACTCCCTGCTCGTCACGGTAGCCCGGGACGCTGCGGCCCTCCACCTCGCCCGCGGTGTAGCGGCCGCGGCTGGCCTCCCTCGGCACCCGCTCCGCCGGGATCGGACGAATCGCCCGGAGCACCTTTTCCTTTTCGTTACGGATCCCCTCGGCGTCGTACGCGGCCGGCGGCTCCATGGCTACCAGCGTGAGCAGCTGCATCAGGTGGCTCTGCACCATGTCGCGCAGCGCTCCCGCACGGTCGTAGTAGCCGGCGCGCGTTCCGACGCCGTCGCTCTCCGCCACCGTGATCTGCACGTGGTCGACGAAGTTGCGGTTCCAGACCGGCTCCCAGATCACGTTGGCGAAGCGGAAGACGAGCAGGTTCTGCGTCGTTTCCTTGCCCAGGTAGTGGTCGATCCGGAAGAGCTGGTGCTCCCCGAAGACGTCGAGCAGTGCCGCGTTCAGCGTCCGCGCGCTCTCCAGGTCGCGCCCGAACGGCTTTTCGACGACCAGCCGGCTCCACCCGTGCCCGGTTTGCGCCAGCCCCGCGGCTCCGAGCCGCTCCGCCACGCCCCGGATGACGCCGGGGGGGATCGCCAGGTAGAAGAGACGGTTTCCCGCGGTGCCGCGCTCGCGATCAAGCGCTTCGAGCCGCTCGGCGATCCGTCCGAATCCCGCCTCGTCGTCGAAGGAGGTCGCGAGGTATGCGAGTGCCGGCGCGAAGCGCTCCCAGAGCGAGCGGTCCGGCTCACCCGCGAACTCGGTGACGGCGGCGTGCATCTCCCGGCGAAACGCTTCGTCCGACATCTCCGCGCGACTCACGCCGAGCACCGCGAACCCGTCGGGGAGCAGCCCGTCCGTGTACAGCCGGAAGAGCGCCGGGAGGAGTTTGCGACGGGTCAGATCCCCGGTCGCTCCGAAGATGACCAGCGCCAGCGGGTCGGGAGTGCGGGGCTCGCGCATCCCGGGCGCCCGTGGTTCGCTCCGCACCCGCGCGGGCGCCGGAGGCGCGGCGACCGCACTCACGCG
Source organism: Gemmatimonadota bacterium (assembly GCA_030859365.1). Lineage (GTDB taxonomy): Bacteria > Gemmatimonadota > Gemmatimonadetes > Longimicrobiales > Longimicrobiaceae > JALZKG01. The sequence continues at coordinate 1,007 of JALZKG010000379.1, read as the reverse complement.
AGCTCTTCCCCGGGAGCGGCTTCCCCTTCCCTCACGCCGTGTCCGCCGAACTGGTCGCGGAGGGCGGCGATCACCTGCGCCCCGTATGACTCCGCCTGTCGGGAGCCGAAGCGGGCGAGCAGCGACAGGGTGATGACCGGCGCGGGAACGTCGAGGTCGATCGCGGTCTGCACCGTCCAGCGCCCCTCGCCGGAGTCCGCGACCCAGCCGCGGATCCGCTCCAGCCCGGGGCCTTCCGCATCGTAGGCGCGCTCGAGCAGCTCCAGCAACCAGGAGCGCACCACCGAGCCGTGGTTCCACAACGCGGCGATCTGCCGCAGATCCAGGTCGAAATCCGAAGCACGCAGCAGCTCGAATCCTTCCGCGTACGCCTGCAGCAGTCCGTACTCGATCCCGTTGTGGATCATCTTGGTGTAGTGCCCCGCCCCGCTCCTTCCGACGTGGGCGTACCCCCCCTCCGGCGCGAGCGTGCGAAAGGCCGGCGCGCACGCCGCCACCGCCTCGCGGTCGCCGCCCACCATCAGGCAGTAGCCGTTCGCCAGCCCCCACACGCCGCCGCTCGTGCCCGCGTCGACCAGCCGGACGTCCCGCTCGCCCAGCTCGGCGGCGCGGCGGCGGGTGTCGTGAAAGTTGGAGTTGCCGCCGTCGATCAGGGTGTCACCGGGCGCGGCGAGATCCGCCAGGCCGCGCAGCGTCACCTCGGTCGGCTCGCCGGCGGGAACCATCACCCAAACGACGCGGGGCGAGGGGAGCAGCTCCATCATCCGCTCCAGCGAGTCCGCGGCGGCCACGCCCTCGGCGCTCGCCACCCGCCGCGTCAGCTCGGGGTCCAGGTCGTGGACCACCACCCGGTGGCCGCCACCCACGAGACGCTGCACCATGTTCCCCCCCATCTTCCCCAGCCCGACCATCCCCAGCTGCATCCGCCGCTCCACGAAAGCGTTGTGCTCGGCGCGGGACGACCCGCGCGCGTCGGCAGCGGTGGCGCTGCAATATCACGGCCGGGG